>NZ_CAKKLI010000011.1:0-128089 GCF_918697855.1 Paenibacillus sp. CECT 9249
TAAACGCGTCATTCAGGGAGAATTATCATAATTCCCCCTCTCGTATATCCGGATGCGGTCAGATTAACCGTCAATAGCAGGATAACTTACACCATCAATCTCCGGACATTATGCGTTAGCAATAACAGGAATATGAAGAACATCAATTTTTACGTATGTCAAAGTTGCAGCAATATCATAACCAGTACAGGTTCAACAAGCATTTCGTGTTGTGGCAGGATTTTGGAGCCGATGCTTTCAAATATTGAGAACGATGAGCACCAAATAACCGTTGATGAGATTGAAGATGATTACTTTATTAAAATTCAACATGAGATGAGCAGAGATCATTATATAGCCTTTATTGCTTATATCTCTTACGATAGGGTGCTGATCGTAAGATTGTACCCTGAACAAGCCGCAGAAGTGCGTTTCCCAAAAATGTACGGCGGAACGTTATATACGTACTGCAATCGGCACGGATTATGGAAACATGAGAAAACGAAGCGCAGAACAAGGAGAATTAACTGAAATGAAAAAAGCACTTCTAATTATAGACATGCAGGTTATGCCTTTTGTATGGAAAAATTTCGGTGGAAAATCTCTTTATCAAGAAGAAAAATTGCTTGCCAATACCAAGCGCTTGATTGAAAAAGCCCGCAAGAGCAACTCACCCATTTTCTATATCATGTTTACCGAGCGTGAAGGCTCACTGAGATCCGAGAATCAACCGCTGTGGCGAGTACACGAGCAGATCGCTCCCGTTGAACACGATCATATCATTATTAAATCTCATGCGGATTCGTTTCTGGAATCGGGGCTCCACAATCAGCTTAAGGACCTCTGTATCGACACTTTAATTATGTGCGGAATCCAGACCGAGTATTGTGTGGACACGACCGTGAAGAGTGGTTTTTCTCATGGTTATCAAGTAGAATTGGTGAAGGATTGCCACAGTACCTATGATACCGACGAATTAACGGCAGAAAAAATAATAAACCATCACAATAGCATTCTTGCTCAATTTGCTGCTATTGTTCTCACCAATGAAGTCCAGTTTTAGAATCAGACTGACAGCGCAGAGAACCGTACCATAAGTGACGGTACACACTTTAAGAAATATCAGCAGATTAATATAAAAAAACAACCAATCCTACAGATCGGCTGCCATATTTTTTTGTATTTCCTATTTAGCCGCTAATTTTATAGCTTGCTCTTCAGCTTCTTTATATCCTTTTTGTAATACTTCATTTCTGTCCAGAATGGCTGTTCCTTGTACTCGAATGGTTTCAAAATCTTCGATTCCAATCAGATGAAACATGGACTTCAAAAATTTATGCGAGTACTCCACTTCGGTATAATAGTCATTATTGGTGAATATTGATCCACTGGCTTGAATGACAACGATGCTTCTTCCATCGTTGAGAAGACCGACGGATCTTCTTCCATTGTCCGATGCAGTATCGGTATATGTAAAAGTTTCCCTCGCAATCATAATATTATCCATATAATCCTTTAGTTTTGAGGGGATATTGAAGTTATGCAACGGATAAACAATGACATACTTATTCGCACTTTTGAATTGCTTCAATATCTCATTCATGCGGTCTGTTACTTCTTTTTCTTGACTTGTTAATTTTTCCCCATCCTTTTGTTTCGCCCATGCGCTTAGAACTTTTTTATCTAACAGGGGTACTTCATCTTCGTACAGATTAATTTGTTCAATGACTTCATCAGTTGAATGCTTCTTTTTGTATACTTTCAAGAAGTAATGAAATACATTTAGACTCGCAGAGGTTTTAGAATCAAATACGGGGTGTGCATTGATGATAAGCAATTTACTCATGTATATTTTCCTCCTAAATTGAAAAGTTTATTATTATCGATCAACTTAATCGACGATTAGTATAATCCATAATATATTTTCCCCAATGGCATGTCAACTTTCAGCCATATAATTTACGTAAATTTACAAAATGAAATTGATGCTATACTATGTTTTTGTATACCTCTTACCATGAAAGCGGGTGATGTGATCGATGCAGTACAGTGTAATGGTTGAATATGCTTTGCATAGCCTTGTTTATTTAATAGACATACCGGAAGAGGAAAGTATAGGAATAAAAGATCTTTCAGAATTTCAAGGGCTTTCGGAAACGTATCTCTCGAAAGTTTTCGGTAAATTGACTAAGGCTGGTATTGTGAGCTCTACACCTGGTGTAAAGGGAGGATATAAATTAGCTAAACTTCCCGAGGAGATCTCGTTTTGGGATGTAGTTGAAGCGGTTGAAGGAAAGAAACCTATTTTTCAATGTAAAAATATATTAAAAACGAATGTCATGTATAAAGATAATGAAGAATGTACGTCATGCACTCAAAGTAATCCTTTATGTACAATTAACTTGACGATGTTGGAAGCAGAAGAGCATATGCGAAAGGTTTTACGTAATAAAACTCTTGCTTGGTTGAATAAGGAACTAGATCATGTTTTACCTGAGAACGTGCGAGCTGGTAGCCGCAACTATTTTAAGAATAAAAATTCAGACTAAAACTTATAAGAAAGCAGTAAGTTCAAAGAAAGTGACGGGGCACGTGACGATGGTTGAGATGCTAACGAATGATTTGCTTGCGTTGCATGATCGGATTCAACAAGCTGGAGCCCATATTGATAAAGAACCTGAATTTACTAATGATTTCGGTTATTTCACCTTCTACGATCCGGACGGGCATTATATTCGGGCGGTCGAAGAAAGAGGCGTGTCTTTCGATTTGAAACAAAAAATAAGATAAAAAAGAATGGATGTGATCAGATAGTGAAAACAATAGGACTTATAGGCGGCATGAGTTGGGAATCATCCATGCTCTATTACCAGATCATCAATGAGAGGGTAAAAGAAAGGAAAGGTGGACACCACTCAGCAAAGAGTCTGCTATATTCCGTAGATTTTCAAGAAATCAAGGATCTCCAGCATCAAGGGAATTGGACCGAGGCTACGAAGATCATGATTGAATCGGCACAAAAACTTGAAGCAGGCGGAGCCGAAGTCCTCGTCATATGTACGAATACGATGCACAAGATGGCGCCCGAAGTAATGAACTCGGTATCGATTCCTTTACTTCATATTGCAGATGCAACAGCAAATAAAATTGTTAGCGATCATATCAAGAAGGTGGCTTTGTTAGGGACCGCTTTTACTATGGAGGAACCATTTTACAAGGGCAGACTTGTCGATCGGTTTGGACTTGAGGTGGTTGTTCCGGATGAAGCGGATCGAGTAGTCATTCACGATATCATCTATAACGAGCTTTGTCTTGGAATAATAAATGAACATTCAAAGAAAAGATATCTAGACATCATTGACAGTCTTATCCGTAAGGGAGCGGAAGCTGTTATTCTCGGATGTACGGAAATCGCAATGCTCATCTCAAAAGACGACTGTAATATCCCGATTTATGATACAACACGGCTTCATGCCGAGGCTGCCGTTGATTATGCGTTAGGAGACGAGGAGTCAAAATGAAAGAATAAAATGGTGTCAAGCGAGCGAATGGGCAGGGGAACGGCCCGGCCGCTTCCAATCCGAAGCGGATGTGCGTAAGACCGCGCTTTTGCATGAACGTCACGATCCGCTCATAGAAAGAGGACGCTCCGGGCTCGTTATTGGCGACGCCGATGGTATGAGGTGCTGTTAGTTTCTGGTTTTAACCGCTAACCCGCTAAAAGATATTGGTCCTACTACATCTACTCTTGTATTTGCAGTTAGGTTTTCTGCTGTGACTGTGTAAGCATGAGTACCTGCCCTTACATTTCTATCTTCAGCTTGGAAGGTAACGATATAATTTTGCTCCGAACCTTTAGATTCGATACCTTGCTGTGTGTTGAAAATTTCTTTATTGCCACGGAAGACTCTAAAGCGAATTTGCGCAATGCCTTTAACACCTCTGACACCAACGGATGCCACCAAATCTACCCGGTTCGGTTGTGAATTCGCTGGAATTCGTACAGCGATCGATGCAATGCCAGATCTTTGCGGGGAACGTCGAATCGTAAACGATTTGGCCGGGTTGAAGCGGCTAAGCGGTTGAACGGCCGCTTTATCAAGGATACGTACCAAAAAATCAGCTCCTCTTGTTTAATGCTCCAATTTATGTCAGTTATAAAGGGAATGATTGGGCACATATAAGATGCTTACATAGATTTGTGTTAAAAATGGGGTCTTGGCCCAATGCTTTAGTAAAATCAATGAAAGGGCTATCTTTGACATAGACATGTAAAGTAAATTTATCCACTAGATAAGGGGTTATTGTTCTTCGCGGACACAGGAGACGCTAATTGTGACAAACGACCCGATTGCGGCCAGTTTGCGGACAGACGATCCTTTATTCGCGGCAAAAGCGTAAAAATAAGCCCTGCGACGAACGGATAACGGAACCAATGTCCGCCGAAACAGCGAATAAGCGGTTTTGACGCAAAATAACGGTCGTACGGTCCGGTTAGCAATTTCTCGATGCAACGTCATTGGTAATTGAGCGAACTATTTCTGTCTGTTTTCAATATGAGCCTTACGGCAAGGGAGGATGAAAAACGTGTTAAATTATAAAAAACCAAGGTTCTGGGTACTTGTTTTCTCCATTGTCATTATCATAGCAGTTGGGATTGGATGGATAGCAAATTCTAAAATGAAGGGGATCGATGAATTAGAACAAATGACCGGCTCAAAGAATATACCATCAGGTGAAGAAGTTTCTTTTGAACAACCGGAGCAATCCGCAGAAGAAATATTAAGAGACCTAGCAAATCAACAGTTTCCAATTAAAGGGAACCAAATTGGTGATGATGATCAAGAAACCGTTGCAGCATTTGGTAAAGCTTTTGTAAATTTATATAACGGAGCTATTGCAGAACAAAAAGCAGTATCATTTGAAAATTATATATCTAACGAGAATCTTCTAAAATTTACAAATAAAATGTTAGAGTTAGAACAAAGAAAGGAACAAAAGGGAGGCATCGGTGTAATTTTCGGTTTGGAAAATGAATTCAAGGAAGCAGAGTTCATGAAACTTGATGAAAATCTCTACTACGTAAGTTTACCTTTTTCGAACCAAGGGTCTGGAATGAACTTCAAGATGTTAGTTCAAGCTGAAAACAAGGCATTAAAAATGGTTGATTTGTACTTTGGAAACAAGGATGGTGTAGATACGATTGTAACGGGTCATCCCGCTGTTAGAAAACTTCATGATCCAACACTATGGGATGACCCAATATGGGTTGATGGCGTTTTTGAACAGCTTGAAAATATGAATCTGAACTGAACGATTGAGCATGTTTGTTCATAACAAGCCTCGGCGACCGGCATCGGCGAGGCGAAAAATGCAACAGCACCCTCTAATTTGATCGAGAGGTGCTGTTGTTATTTGAATGCTTTAATATTCTCCTTTAATGACAAAAAACGAGCCCCGAATGGTTCCAGCCAGTTTAGACTTCTGCCTGGCAAACTTAAACTTTCCTTCCAATTCCTGCGGTACCTCCATCCCCTCGGAAAGCTTAAAACCAACAGCACGCTTCTTAGGGTCATCAACCGTATACAAGACGTTGACCTCTAGCCCATCCTCATAAAAGACGTAAGCCCATTGGATATTTTCCACTTGAAAACGCGATGTTTCCAAAGGTTTGGCCGCAAACTCAAGATCACGTTCTTCTTTCAAAATTCGGTTCACATAATCAAGCGTTTCCTGGCTTTCGCTAGCCGGTACAACTGTAAATTCATGCTTATATTTGTTCATAAAGTAACGGGCTTCATTCGCACGTAAACCGGCAAGCGCTTCTGCTACGGGTGAAGATTCTAAACCAACCGTAGATACATTTTTAAAATCAACGATATAGGACATGTGCATCCCTCCTAAAAGTTTTGCGAGCATTACTTCTCAGAACCTGCTTCGAGCAAAACCCGCATCCGAAGCTTTCGCTTATCTCTTTATTTTCTAACAACAGGAATCCACATTTCTCCAAATACGAGGCCGTTTCGCTGCCCCATCTCAACCGTTGCGTTTGGCCCGCCAACATAGGCAAAATTCTGCGCTTCCGGCAAGACTTGTCCAAAGGCAATGCCGGTAAGCAGATTGCTCAACTCATCGGACGTCTTCGCTTCCCCTTTGACAACGAGGTATTCCCCTTTAGGAAATTGGATTACTCTGGTCGCTTCCGGTACCGACGCCTCTGTCATGACGCCGGCATAATACATCATCTTGTTATTCACCGCTTCGTTCACGGCAAAAATGTAGTCATTTGCGGCTACGGCCTTTAAAGTGTCAAGCCTTCCATCTTGTTTCACTGCCTCCCAAAAGTCTGCTTTTTCCTTGTTTATGCCAACATAATCTGTGTAATCGCTCTGAAGCTCCTTTCCAATACCTAAAACGATAAAGCTGTCTTTTTCTTCAAGGGTATAATTTGTCATGTTCAAAACCTTCCTTTTTTAAATTAATCAAATGATTTGTCTTTTCACTTGATGGGTTTATAATAACCTTAAATCATGTCAAAAAGTGATACTGTTTAGGGGGGCCCGATGAAAAAAGTTGAACGGATTAATATTATCATGCGATATATCAACAACCGCGCCCACTTTACCATTTCTGAAATCATGCGAGAATTTAACATTTCTCGTTCGACGGCTATTCGGGATATCCGGGAAATCGAAGCCATGGGGATGCCGCTTGTCGCTGAAGTCGGAAGGGATGGGGGTTATTTTGTCATGAACAACTCTGTCTTGCCCACGGTCCGCTTTACCGATAATGAGATCAAAGCTCTTTTTATTGCCTTTATGGCCACAAGAAACCAACAACTCCCTTATCTGAAGAGCCGTCAGTCTTTAGCTGAAAAATTGCTAGGCCTCATCTCGGAAAACCAGCAAGACGACCTTGTTGTTTTGAATCAAATCTTGCTTTTTGAAGGGACCAATCCCCATAATCCCGACCTGCTTGATCTGTCGGACTTGCCCCATCCGATGTTGGAAAAACTCATCCAAATCCTTCTTACGGACAGTTACTTATTGGTTTCCATCAAGGAAGAGAAGGTTATCAAGTCTTATCCCGTTTATCTCTTGCATCTATATCGTGAAAAAAGCCTATGGCAAATTGAAGGCTTCGACTTAGAGGAAGAAAAGAGACGGATTATTCCAGTCGACAATCTTGTCGATGTAGAACCATACCCTGCGAAAAAAAGAACAAGCAAGAAAAAGATATTAGAAAAACTAAATAAGCAGGAAGAATCCATCAACCTTGTCGTTGAACTTGGTCCCAAGGCGATTGCTCAGTTCAAAAAATACCATCCTGTAAGAATTTCAATTTCCTATACGAATCCTTATCAAACTACAGCCATTCTAAAGACTTGTATCCATGTTGACAATTCGGAAGAATTGACCGAAATGACAAATTGGCTGCTTTTCTTAGGTGGGGATATCAAGGTCCGGGAAATGCCGGAAGAACTCTTAGAAGGTTTACAAGAGAGATTATTCCTATACTGCCCATAAGCAGTGCCGGTTAAACTCTAACGCAGCGATAGAGCAATATAGATAAAAAAGAAAGCCCTTTCTAAAGGGCTCTGAATTAATATAAAAGGGGTCTGTGTTTGTCTACGGTTTGATCGCTTTGATAACGGCAGAGACAATATAATCCTCCGCCTTCGACCCAGGAACCCAATCTTTGATAAATGACCTGGATTCCTCTTTCGGCTCGACCACTACATTTTGAAATCCACTTTGCGTAAGCATCGTTTTCAGCTCATCAACGAACGAGGCCCCGGATATACACCCCGAATATAAAACATCCAAGTCGTTTTTTATTTCCACTGGAAGTTCTGCTGTCGTTACGACATCGGAAATAGCCAGACGCCCGCCGTAGCGCAGGACGCGGAATGCTTCATCAAACACTTGTTGTTTATCCGGCGAAAGATTGATGACACAGTTGGAAATGATAACATCCACCGTTTGATCCGGAACCGGTAAATGCTCGATCTCCCCTAGCCGAAAATCTGTGTTCGCGAACCCGCCTTTGACGGCGTTGTTGCGGGTGCGACTCACCATTTCCGGCGTCATATCGACCCCGATCACATGGCCGGTTTCCCCGACTTGCCGAGACGCCAGAAAACAATCGAAACCGCCGCCGCTGCCGAGGTCCAATACTACTTCTCCCGGTTTAAGCTCCGCGATAGCTTGCGGATTGCCGCAACCAAGACCAAGGTTTGCACCGTCCGGAACAGCGGTTAATTCTTCGGATGAATAGCCCAACTGCGAAGAAACGTCATGGGCCGATCCGCAGCAGCTTGAAGCTGGCGAGCAGCACGAACCCGACTCCACTTCTTGCAACGCGATTTCCTTATAACGGCTGCGTACATTTTGGCGAATTTGATCGTTCGTTACTTGATTCATGAATCATCTCTCCTTCACTTTTTTATAAGGATAGTTATTTGCAAATTGCAAATATTTTAGAAAAAAGATCACCCGCAAGAAGGGGTTGAACAGCATTGGCCGGATTTCGCCATCGCTTCGTTTAATAGCTTGATCGAGCGAATGACGGTATCTTTTTCAAAATCGTTCATGTGCGAAAAAATTTCGTTTAAATAGTCGTTCATTTGTTGGTCAATCGACGCCGCAACATACTTGCCTTCCGTCGTTAGGGAAAGCAGATTTACCCTCCGGTCGTCCGGATTGGGCGTTTTCTTCACTAATTTCATCTTGATTAACGATTGGACTTGTCGGCTGAATGTCGTTATATCTGTCCCTAATGCCTCTGCTACTTGCTGGATAGAAGGCTTATGCTGGCGATCGATTTCGTAAAGGATATGGCTTTGAATTAAGGAGATGTCGCAGCCGCCGGCAGAACAGCAGTTTTTATTCAGAAAGCCAAAGCGACGAGTCATGATTTGAAACAGTTCACGTACATTTTCCACGGTGCCTCACCTCATGAAACAGTTATACCGCATTTATTTGCAATTTGCAAGTGTAAAATTTGCCTTATCTTAGGAAATGGGTTGTGAGGGGGGGGTTCAATATTGATTTTTTTTCATAAATAAATAACAATATAGTTATATAGTTTTGATATGGGGTGATCATCATGACAATGGAATTTGAAAAGATTGCAGATATTCTGAAAGCTCTTGCCGATCCGACAAGGCTGAAAATCCTTTCTTTGCTCCGTATTCGCGATTGCTGCGTGTGTGAACTGGTTCCCATCTTTAACATTTCCCAGCCAGCCATTTCTAAACATGTAAGCCGTCTGAAAACGGCTGAACTGGTCCGCGAAACGCGAAAGGGGCAATGGGTGTTCTACTCCATCAATGAGAAGCGGTTAGAGGAAATTGGTTATGCTTTGTCCCATTTGCCTGATCTATCCGAGGAGCTGCGGAAATTGGAGCAACAAGGAATGACGGTTACATGCGAGTGAAGGGGGTACAGCAAGTGAGAAAACAAGAGAAAAAGCGACTCTCATTTCTGGATCGCTATTTGACGTTATGGATTTTTGTTGCGATGGCGATAGGAATTGGCTTGGGTTACGTATTTCCTAACTTTGTCGCCGGTTTGAATGAATTTCAAGTCGGAACCACGTCGATACCGATTGCGCTTGGTCTCATTTTAATGATGTATCCGCCGCTGGCGAAAGTACGATACGAGGAAATCGGCCGTGTCTTTCGAAATGGCAAAGTGTTAACCATTTCATTGATTCAAAACTGGCTTATCGGCCCGATCTTAATGTTTTTCCTGGCTATTATTTTTCTCCAAGGCTATCCCGAATATATGGTCGGCCTGATTATGATCGGTTTAGCCCGTTGTATTGCAATGGTTATCGTTTGGAACGATTTGTGCAGAGGGGATGCCGAGTACGCAGCGGGACTCGTTGCTTTCAACTCGATCTTTCAAGTTTTGTTTTACTCCGTCTACACCTATATCTTTGTTACGATTTTGCCGGGATGGTTCGGGTTGGAAGGCGTCGTTGTTGACATTACGATGGCCGAAGTTGCCAAGAGCGTGTTCATTTATTTAGGGATACCTTTTCTGGCCGGGATGATTACGCGCTATTCGCTTGTAAAAGCAAAAGGGCGGTCCTGGTACGAGACGGTCTTTATTCCGAAAATCAGTCCCATTACACTGATCGCTTTATTGTTTACGATCATCGTCATGTTCTCGCTGAAAGGCGAAATGATTATCCAATTGCCGTTCGATGTCGTGAGGATCGCGATTCCGCTCTTGATTTACTTTGTTGTCATGTTCCTGATTTCGTTTTTCATGGGCAAAAAAGCAGGGGCTAGTTATCCTGTGACTTCTACACTGGCATTTACCGCCTCGGGCAATAACTTCGAGCTGGCGATTGCCGTGGCCGTTGGGGTGTTTGGTATTCACTCCGGAGCGGCATTTGCGGCAGTGATCGGGCCTCTTGTGGAAGTTCCCGTGATGATTGCCTTGGTGAACGTCGCGCTCCGATTCCAGCGGAAGTATTTTCCAAAGCAAGCAGCTTAATATAATAAACAGGAGGACCACCATGTCAGAAAACAAAAAACTCGTTTATTTTCTTTGTACGGGAAACTCTTGCCGCAGCCAAATGGCGGACGGCTGGTTGAAGGCGCTCGGTAATGATCGCTACGATGTGAAAAGCGCCGGGCTGGAAGCGCATGGACTGAATCCGCGCGCCGTCCAGGTGATGAAGGAACCTGGTGTGGATATAAGCGGTCATACTTCGGACGTCATCGATCCGGAGATTTTGAATCGGGCTGACTATGTGATTACGTTATGTGGCCATGCAGAAGAACATTGTCCGGTGATTTCGAATAAAAACGTCGTGAAATGGCATTGGGGCTTCGATGATCCAGCCAAGGCCACCGGCACCGAAGAAGAAATTATGGACCAATTTAGAGCGGTACGGGATGCGATGAAGTCGCGCGTGGAACAGTTCTTAGCCGAAGGTCGGTAAAATAAAGGTCATGTGCGAGACACAACGCAGATACCAAGAAAAAGAAGGTGCCCCAAAAGTCCTAAAATGATGGAGGGATACCTTCTTTTAATTTCATGACGGAGCTATGCGAGCAGTGTAGGGGTAAGTTGTAAATCTAAAACTTAATGTTTTTACGTTTGATCAGATCGTAGGCTACATAGAAACATCAGTTGATACGGGGTTATTGGATTTAAAACACGCCGCCATCCTACACCGGCTGACGATTCTAGAAGATGTCTATTGCCTTCTACTTTGTCCATTTTAAGCTCTTCTGAATATGCTTGAGGACATCGGAATGATTCTCGTAATAGTCAGTCGGCATATCAAAGGACACTTCTAGAACTTGATCGGCGCTCTCTACAAGGATGACCTGTATCACATTAGAAATCAATGTGTTGCTTTGCGCGTCATCGGCATTGGCTTTGAAGGTCATTAGTGTCATGTTCTTATGAAGCTCCGTTTTATCGCTGAGCGCATAGATGCCTTTGTAGGTCTCCTCTTCCCAGTCGATAAACATGCTTTTATAGACTTCCCTTGGATAAGGAAAAGAGTAGATGTAGAAAAAGCCGACTTTTTTGCCTTCGAAGTTCAGTTCGTACTTGAGTTCGTCGCTCATTTGCCCCAAAAAAGTCCATTCGTCCGGAATCTCCAACTCGACTCCTTTGAACGCGACGGTCTGATAATTCCCTGCTGTCTCCGGGGAACTACAGCCGCCCATCATTAGCGCAACCATGAGCAAGCATAACAATAGGGTGTATCTTTTCATTCGGTACCGCTCCTTTGTATATCCAAATATAATCTCTATAGTACTTTCGGTACTTTGAAAATAATTGTTTAGCTTTTGTCCATTTTAGGTTCGATTGGCAAGTTTAAAAATAATTCTCCATCATTTTCTTTAAATAATTTCGAAAGTCTTCAACATATGTTTTGGGCTCTACTATTTTTAGATTTGTACCGAAACTTGCCAAGAATTGAAATCCAATACTGTTTTGAGGAACAGTGATTGTCGCTAAGAAAAATTCGGAACTATAGTTCTCAATACTCTTTCGACCGTACCTTTCAATGAAATGATCTTTTACGCTAGGCGAAATCAACGCTCTTACGGCGACTAGTTCCGGATGATAACTTGCTTCACGTTCTTGTTCTAATAAATCATCTCTAGGACTAAATGTTTTTTCATCCATAGTAAGATGATCGATCCTCGATAATTTAAATGTTCTATATCTCATGCGTTGTAAGCAGAATCCTTTCAAATACCAACTCGCTTCACTAAAATGGAGCTGATATGGCTCGACAATTCGATTCGTGTTAGTGCCATTTTTATCAAGGTAATCAAATGAAATGAACCTTCTCTTTGCTATTGCTTCTTGACATGTCTTCAAGGCTTGACGAATCTCAGAACGACCCCCCCAATCATAAAATGACAGTTGAATCGAACCTTTCGGAGACAATGAGCTAACCATTGATTCTATTTTTTTAATAGTCAATTCAACTTCTTCGCTAATTAGAATTTGTTCCAATCCGCCGAGCGCAGTCAATATATTCTCTAAGTCGGAGCTGCTTAACAGACGTTTATCAAACTTGTATTCATCCATAATCCCGTAGCCGCCATGAACTCCATTAACAGAATAGATAGGGATGTTCGATAAACTCAGCGTTTCCATATCGCGAAGTATCGTTCTTTTGGAAACGTTAAATAATTGTGCGAATTGTTTGGTTGAAACAACATCTTTTTTCAGCAATATCATGATGATTGATATTAATCTCTCGACTTTTTCCATAGTTCTCCTTCTTTTTGTACTTTATTTAGAAATGGTGACATACACCTGTCACCTCTTATCAATTATACTTCATTTATCACAAGAAGGAGGTATTGCTCTATGTCAGCTTTTGTATATTTAAACTTTGATGGAGTTGCGGAACAAGCGATTGATTTTTATTCGAAGGCTTTACATGCGAAAGAAGTAAAACAAGTAAAATTCAAGGATTTCCCGCAAGATCCAAACTATCCATTGCCGGAAAATGAGTTACGTATGATCATGGAGTCTTCCATAGAATTCGCAGGCGGGAAAATCATGATGTCGGATATTTTGCCTTCAATGAAGAGGGTAACAGGTGAGTTAGCGAAAGGAAATAATGTAATAATTAGTCTAGTCATTGATGATAAGCAAAAACTGGAAGAATACTTTAACAATTTGTCTGTCGGCGGCAACGTTACGATGCCGTTATCCAATACGCCTTGGTCTTCGTGCTTTGGAATGCTGGTTGACAAGTTTGGAGTTAACTGGAAATTTAATAGCGATGCAGAAAAGTTCCTTGATAGAGTCATTTCCAACAAACAGTAACTCATTCTATGGAAATTGAAAATTCACTTGACACCGGACGCAGTGGTGATATAGCATATTCCTAATAATTAAAATACGTTGAAAAGGAATAGTACGGTTTTCCAAGCGCCCAGAGAGCTGTTGGACGGTGCGAAACAGCCGTGGAGAAGATCGGAACTCGCCTTGGAGTTGCTCGCTGAACCCGTGAAGTAGGCGGAGCCGGAGCCTGACCGTTATCATCAGGAGGATCGCAGGTTTGTCCGTTTTTGCAAACCCGTATCCGTAGAGTGCATGCCGACGATGGCATGAATTCGGAGTGGTACCGCGTAAGATGTTAAAGTCTTTCGTCTCTGTTTATGGAGATGAAAGGCTTTTTTTGCATGTTCAGTCATTGACAGATAAAACAGGAAATCGATGAAAGGAAGGATATCCATGAAAAATGTTGAAAAGTACGCCAGAGGATATTTTATGCCGCCGGAGACCAGCTTGAATTGGACCCGGAAGGAATATATTACCGAGGCGCCGATTTGGTGCAGCGTCGACCTTCGCGACGGCAATCAGGCATTAATCGTTCCGATGAATCTGGAGGAAAAGCTGGAATACTTCAAATTGCTTGTAGAGACCGGATTCAAGGAGATCGAGGTTGGATTTCCCGCTGCATCGGAAACGGAGTTCGCCTTTTTGCGCACATTGATCGAGCAGGATTTGATCCCGGACGATGTAACGATCCAAGTGCTTACCCAATCGAGAGAGCATATTATCCGCAAAACCTTTGAATCGCTGAAAGGCGCGAAAAAAGCCGTAGTCCATTTGTACAACTCGACCTCCGTGGCGCAGCGGGAACAGGTATTCCGCAAGTCCAAGGAAGAGATTATCGACATCGCCGTGAGCGGCGCCAAGCTGTTGAAGGAATGCGCGCAGGAGACGGAAGGGAACTTTCAGTTCCAGTATTCGTCGGAGAGCTTTACCGGTACGGAGATCGATTTTGCACTGGACATCTGCAACAGCGTACTCGACGTATGGCAGCCGACGGCGGAAAACCCGGTCATCATCAATCTTCCTGCAACGGTATCCATGTCGATGCCTCACGTCTACGCCAGCCAGATCGAGTATATGAGCGAGCATCTGAATTACCGGGAGCATGTGATTTTGTCGGTCCATCCGCATAACGACAGAGGAACGGGTGTGGCGGATGCGGAACTGGCGATGCTGGCCGGGGCCCAGCGCGTGGAAGGCACGTTGTTCGGAAACGGGGAACGAACAGGGAACGTCGACATTGTGACGCTGGCGCTCAACATGTACTCACATGGGATAGATCCGAAGCTGAATTTCGAGAACATCCCTGCGATCATCTCCGTGTATGAACGAATGACCAAAATGAGAGTAGGCGAAAGACATCCTTACGGAGGCGAACTGGTATTCACCGCTTTCTCCGGTTCGCATCAGGATGCCATTGCCAAAGGAATGAAATGGCGCGAGGAACAGGAGCCCCGGCATTGGTCGGTCCCTTATCTGCTGATCGATCCCAAGGACATCGGCAGGGAGTACGAAGGTGATATTATCCGCATTAACAGCCAGTCCGGCAAAGGCGGAATCGGATACGTGCTGCAACTGAAGTACGGACTCGATCTTCCGGCGAAAATGCGCGAAAACTTCGGATACGTCGTGAAAAACGTATCGGATCAGCAGCAAAAGGAGCTGATGCCCGAAGAAATATACGATATTTTCGTGAAAGAGTATGTCAATATAAAAACGCCTGTCGAGTTTGTCAAATACCGCTTTACAGATAATGAAGATTTTCACACCGTTGTCACGATACGAACCGGCGCGGAAGTCAAGGAAATTGAAGGCACCGGAAACGGAAGACTCGATGCGATCAGCAATGCGCTGCAAACCGAACTCGGATTGAATTATACCGATTTGATTTATAAAGAGCACGCTTTGGAAACAGGCTCGAAATCGCAAGCTGTCTCCTATATCGGTATCACGGCTTCAGACGGCAGCGTATATTGGGGTTGCGGCATTGACGTCGATATTATGACCTCATCCGTAAAAGCTCTGTTTAGTGCCGTGAATCGTTTCAGCCGTAATACCACGAACTGATTACTCGCTAACGTAATTGCAGGTTTCGTTAGAGGAAACATAGGATTATTAAACTAAGGGGCTGCTGCAGGCAGTTCCTTTCGTTTTTCATTCCTCGACGGCGATGCCGGCAGCTTTCAAATGCCCGTAGGCAACGATTCTGCTAAATTGAGATGCAACTTCACCCGCAGGAAGAGGCAGATCGTTTTGAATCCACCACATGACAATCCCCATGAAAGACGAGACGAGGTATTCAAGCAGCAATTCCTTGGATACCCCAAAAGGGGAGCTTCCTTGAGCAAGATCCCAGCCTTCATTCAGTTTCTCTTTAATGATATTCTCCATTTTCGCCCGAAACTGGTAGATTCTACTCTCTTCAATTAACATGGCATAGTAAAAGGTGGTGTTCCGCGAAATATGCTCCAGTACAGTTTGCATGACTGTCTCAAGTGTAGAAATATGGAAAGGACTCATATTGAATGGACATAGTACGACCGCATTCTTTAATTCGCTCAACAACTCATCCATGCATGTATTTAATAAATCAGGTTTATTTTGGTGATGAAGATAAAATGTGTTTCGATTGATCATAGCCCGATCTGCAATATCCTGGATCGTTATCGCTTCATATCCTTTTTCCTCAATAAGCTCATAAAACGCCATTCGAATCGATTGTCTAGTGCGCAGTACTCTCAGATCCGTTTTTCCACTCATGATTTTCGTTCCTCCCCAAATTAATTTAGACCGTTAAGCGACAAAGTTCTATGAATTGTATCTTATCCTGCAAAAACAAAAATATTAAATATTGAGCGTCGTCTTCGTCTCTATTATAATGAGCGAAAGATAAATAAACAACACTATGTTCATTATTTATCTGATGACTATAAACTCTAAGGAGGATATTTACAATGACATTCAACCATCAAAATGAGCTTGTACTTAAAGCAACCGCTGTGCTGGAAAGTTTAGAGAGCGGCAACCCCGAAGCGATTACGGCTTACGTTCATCCCGACAAATATATTCAGCACAACCAAGCCTTACTCGATGGTCGTGAAGCCATGCTTGGCGCACTTGAACATTTGAAGAAAGTTGGTACAAAGGTAAGAATTAAGCGCACTTTAGTCGACGGAGATTATGTGGCCCTTCATTCCGTATATGATTTTCACGGCCCTAAAGTTGCCTTTGATATTTTCCGTTTTGAGAATGGACTGATCGTCGAACATTGGGACAACTTGCAAGAGATGGCGGACAAGACGCCAAGCAATCATACGATGATTGACGGACCGGTCACGATTAAGGATATCGACAAGACGGACGCAAACAAAACATATGTCAAAAGTTTTGTCGAGAATATCCTGGTTGGGAAGAACCCAAGCCTGCGCGCCTCTTACTTTGACGGGGATAACTACATTCAGCATAGTCCGCATATTGCAGACGGCCTTTCCTGCCTCGATGCCGCATTGCAGGCACTGAAGGAGAAAAATATTGAATTTCAATATACTCATGTTCATCAGGTTATCGGACAAGGCGATTTTGTGCTTACGGCGAGTGAAGGTCTCTTCGACGGCCAGCCTACCGCTTTCTACGATTTGTTCCGCGTTGAGAATGGAAAGATCGCCGAACATTGGGACGTCATCGAGGCCATACTGCCGGCAGAAAAACGAAAGAATTCGAACAGTAGATTTTGAGGTTGGTTTAGCTGAATCGCAAGAAAGACAGAGGAAAACGTATGGGCTTATTTAAAAACAGATTGATTGTGGCATTACCCCTTATCGTTATGGCAGTCATCTTCATCTTTAGCCTTGCCATGATTCCCAGCATCAATCCTGCTCCCCATCGCTTGCCCATTGCCATTGTGAATGAGGATCAGGGCTTGACGGCTTCAAACGTAAATATGGGCGAGACGGTTGTGTCTAACATTCAGGCGGCAACCTCTGCGAATTCGGATGGAGAGCCGGCGATGAAATGGATCGAAGTTGGCAGCGAAGAAGAAGTAAAAGCAGGACTCGATAACCAGGAATATTATGCGGCATTGGTGATTCCCGAGGATTTTAGCGAGAAGCAAGCATCGCTGACGACGCCGGATCCGTCTTCATCCCCGGTGCGGATTTATATCAACCAAGGCATGAATGCATCGGCGTCTAGTATGGCGGAACAAATGTTAGATCAAGCGATTAGAGGCATGAATGAGGAGATGCGTGCCGAGCTGTTAGCGATTTTCGATCAGCAAGGCGCTGCGGTCTCGACGAAACAAGCCGCCGCGTTCGCTTCGCCTATCGTTAGCGAAGTCATCTATGCGAATGCAATCGGAACGCGCAGTGCCAATGGGAATTCGCCGGTTTTGATGTTCCAACCTTTGTGGATGGCCAGTCTAATCGCAAATGTAATATTCTTGCTTGTAAAAAACAAATCGAATTCCGCGAATCGCAATGAACGGCTTCGGGCGAATATCGTCCAAGTCTTGTGGGGAGCGGTTATTGCTTTGGTAGCTGGATTTAGCTTCACTTGGTTCGCTGAGAGTTGGGGCTTGCACATTTCTCATTTCATGGATACGGCTTTATTTTTGGCCATTGCTTATTTCGCGTTTTTCCTCATGATAGCTGCTGTTTTCTCTTGGATGGGATTGAAAGGCATGATTCTTTTTGTATTGCTCCTATTCTTAGGTGCGCCGCTCCTTAGTCTCGCTCCTGAGTTGTTGTCTCCGTTTTACCGTGATTGGATACTGTCATGGTTGCCGATGCGCTTCTTGGTTGAGGGGCTGCGTGAGTTGTTCTTCTTCGGGCAAGGACTGAGCATGAACCATTCGACAATCGTCTTAATCCGGATCGGCGTCGGCGGCCTGTTGGTCTTGCTTGCATCTGCCTTGAAACGTTCCCGTCAACCGGAACGGAAGCAAAAGGTTGAAATTGCGCATAACCCCTAATAATCATCTCTGTGGGCACCCGTTAGGGTGCCTTTGCATACCTCTCTGGATTGACTCGGGTACTTAGGAAGGTCAGATGGCATGAAGTTCACGCCAAAGCGACTCGAGTTGTCACAAATGTTTCATACTTCAAATGCTGGAAGAATGTTACGATTAATTTAAATTTATCTTCGTGTAATATATCATTCCTAATCCAACATTTGGAGCGTGATCATATGAATGAACAGAGATTATGCGACAAAAATCAAAAACCTTCTAAACACGATGGAAGATGGTTGTGGATTAAGGTTAATGGTATTCAAGCTGTAAAAGACATCGAGAGAATGGTCATGATCAAAAAAAAGCCATTAAAAGCGAGGTCTTAATGATGTGTTGGACGATTGAGAGGATTATTCATTTCAGCAATGAACAGAAAATCATTGATGGATATTGCCATTTCGGGTTTCATGACCAATATGGAAATCAGTATATTCTCGATCATGATCATCACTGGATTGGTGGAATAGATAAAGATAGCGGTCAACTGTATTGGACAGCTGGGCAAAAAACACAAGAAGCTTGGGTACGGCACGTTCATGTTGATTTACTGAATCCAACATACCTCTCCACTATTGATAAGGAGACTGTTGTAGTTGTAAGCAGCGGCAATAAAAAAATCTTTAAAATAAACTTTATCATCGGTTATGTTGAACTCCTTATCGACGGAGAAAAGTGGGGGCTTAAAGATATTGGAAATTGTGAATATGACCCTAGTGGATTTTTGTGGGTAAATGAAGTTACTGGCTGCAGGGTACATAAGTTTAATCTGGATGGTGAACGGATCATAATCCTTGGAAATGGTGAACCTGGGTTTCAAGAAGGTACGGTATCTTTTGAGAATGTACAATTCAATTGGATTTATGATTTAAGGCGGGGGCCAGACGGAAATATATATGTACTGGATAGCAAGAACTACTGTGTGAGAATGATTAATCCAATTTCGGGAGAAGTCGAACGAGTTGCTGGAAATGGGAAAAGCGGTTATTCTGGGGATGGGGGTTTGGCCATTCATGCAACCTTTGGATCAAATTATGCTGAACAGTTTGATGGACCCTGGTCGCTGTCTTTAGACGAAGAAGGGAATTTATATATCGGAGATACCCAAAATCATGTAGTTCGCATGGTAGATCGTAAAACGGGGATTATTTCCACTATTGCAGGGACAAATCAATTAACCGATGTTACTAATCATAGCCCTTCTTCTGAACCCATTAATCCACTTGAACTTCAACTGCTCAGGATATGTAGTCTTGACTATGCGGATAGTTTATTATTTATTCCTGAGTGGAACGGAGATTTAATTGTATTAGGCAAATCGCCGAACAAACTCCATCCTACAGAAAATAGAAAAAGCAGCAAAAATTAAGAAGGGCCATCCAAATGGGTGGCCTTAAAAATTTCCGTTACAGTCAGCGCGGTCAACCGTATCATAAGTAATTCAGTGCAGTTTTATTGAATCAATGATTAAGGAAATCGGGCGTTTTCGATGTCATGATTGGGTGATTCAAGAGCGCAATCCGAAAGAAATCGATGCATGACTAATGTGCTATACTTAAAAAAGGAATTTGCCCAATTGGAGGGATGGACATGAGCCAAAACAACGCAACAAACAAAATCCCGGCGCAAGTAGGGGAACGCGAGATTACGATCACCCGCGTATTTGACGCTTCGCGCGATCTTGTGTTCGAAGCTTGGACGAAAGAGGAACATCTATCGAAGTGGTGGGGTCCTCAAGGGTTTACGACGACGTTTCAGAAATTTGATATGAAACCGGGCGGTACGTGGCAGTTTATCATGCACAGTCCTGATGGCGTTGATTTTCCCAACACCAACGACTTTGTCGAGGTTGTTACACCCGAGCGAATCGTCTTCAAACATGCTGTGTTTCCCCATTTTCTGGCGACGGCAATCTTTGAGGATCTGGGTGGTAAGACCAAACTAACTTACAGAACCGTTTTTGAAGAAACTTCCGCTACATTCGATAAGGTAAAAACATATGCCGTCCCAGGCGCCGAACAGACCATGGATCGTCTTGAGGAGCATCTGGCAAGTCTGTCTCAAAAGTAAGAGACCAACATCATTGCACCGAATTTATGGGCTGCCGCGCCGCGTCGAGCCCTTTTTTACTTCTCGCCGATAGATGCTTCTTCATCGGTATTATGCTTTGCTATGCCATAATGGTCAACGGCGAAGCCAAACAATACTTTAAGCATAAACAATATGCAGACGATCAGCATATAGGGCGTTATCCCCGGCAGCATGGGTATGGAGCCCAGGCCAATTGATAAGAGCAACCCCGCAACGAACAGCTGCGAATGCTTTCCGATAAGGGCATTTACAATAAATGCCCCGATTATCGTATAAGCCCATACCCCTAGCGAATACCCAATATCAGTACGGAGAAGAAGGGCAACGAGCACGAGATGGAAATGTATCGTAATGAATACGATCCGATTCGTTTTTCTCGCCGCATAAAAGTTGCTGGTAGAAGCCGTAAAATTCGCTATACAGCCGGCAAAAATATCGAAGATCAATAATAATGCCAGGGCGCTGCGCCACACCGGCAGTTGGTTTGTCAATTCGGGGAACGACCAATATAACGCAGTAGTCAGTATTCCGCCAAAAAGCAGTATCGCCAGAATAGACCCAATAGACTGTTTTTCACCAAAAACATCATGCAAAAAAGCAGGAATCCGCAGTTGTTTCATTTCATTACACTCCCATCGTCCATTCATGGTTCCAATCGCCATTTCATTTTTGCAAAGTTATGTACTGTATAGATCAATTTACTCTAAAATCATTATAACTACATAGGTTTAAAAGTTCAATGTTTTATACTGATTTTATTGAAATGCTCTAAAACTTTGGTTACACTGTATGGGAGGTGAAGATGATGGACGGCTACGAGCGACGGAAACAGAAAAAAATGGAGCAGATCTACGGAGCATCCATGGAATTGTTTTTTAAATATGGATTCCAAAAGGTCAGCGTGAATGAGATTGCGCATAAAGCGAAGGTTTCCCCTGCTACGATATATAACTATTTCGGTACCAAAGAACGGCTCTATACCGATACGCTGATGAACTGGATGGACAAGCAGTTGGCGCTGTATGAGAGCATTCTTGATTCCGGGCTGTCTTTCCCTGAGAAGACGAAGGAAATCATGCTGCTGGAGGCCAAAAACTTGAAAATTCTAGCGGATGAGTTCCCGAAAGTCCCGTCCTCTGAGTTGGGCGGATTGATGCAAATGATGGAAAGCTATAGCAATCAGAAGATCGTGCGCTTTGTTAGGAAGTTTGTCGCGCTTGGCAAACAAGAGGGTTATATTAATAAAGAACAATCAGAAGAGGTGACGATGCGTTACTTCACGATGTTCAAGAATGAACTGAGCCGATATTGGGAGGCATCGAATCAAGAACAGACAATCTGGAGTATGGATCAATTGATGGAGTTGTTCTTTTACGGGTTAGCAGGACGGGGGAGGCAGCCGGAATAAATTCAAGGAAACTCTTGAGGAAGCAAGCCACTCGTCTGGGAGTGGCTTTTTAGTTAGAGAACCGTGCCGTAAGTATTCTTTACCGTTTAATGACGGCAACGATCTTATGAATAGGTATAAACATTCTAGTTCCCAGTAACGTTCTGAGTACGACTATTCCTTTATTCACTTTCACGACGACGCCCCCGACTTCTTCCGCTGAAACCAATTTAAGTACAACGGCTTTTCCTCGAGAACGAAGCAAAAGATTAACAAGCATGGTCATCTCCTCCTTCAAGTCCCTCTTTTATTCTATGAGATGGAAACGATTCGGTTCGGGCTGAAGGCCCTATTATTATTTTCTCGCAAGGCTTTGGTTGGTCGATGGACAGCTACGGTCCATTAGTCGACTACTGGGCTGAGCTGACTTGAGTCCGTTCGCGGCAGAGCACTTCCCATTCATGAACCCGAGTTTCTCCGATATGAGGACGCCGACTCTCGTGGTCGCGGGGGATCATGACCAATCCCACCTGTCCACTCGGGGGCCGGACTGGTTCACAGACCCCTACTTCCTGAGCCCGGGCAGTAAAAGCCTGCTCACTCTCTTCGGTGCAGAACATATACTTGGCGGAATCTCCGGGTACAACGTCGCGGAGACGACGGATGAGAACCCCGAACGAGTTGCTTTGCTCCAGCAGCTCACGTGGTCTTACCTTCGCGATGCGCTCAATCTCGACGACTCAAGCTGGTTGGCAGCACGGAAAGATCTGGAGGAGGGTGCCAATCCATTAGGTCGCATCGAATCTAAGTAAGAACCTAAAAGGCGTGATCAAGCGAATCAAAGAAAGGGCCATCCCGCAAAAGAATGCCCTAAACCTAAAGCCAAAGGGAGCCATGATATAAAGCGCTCCCTTTTGGCTTGTCGTAAGTCCTCCATCTTTTTCTTGTGAGCCTCGATTACAGCGCAGGCTTTTTACCTCTTGGCAGAGGATATTTTCAGTGTATCGTCTTCTATTTTCCTTGTTCTCTGTCCCTGCACAGTGGCTAGAACTACGCCGGAAATAATGAGAACAGATCCTGCCACTTGCGTTAAGGAAATCGGGGTGCCGAGCGTGATATATCCTAAAATCATGGCGACAAACGGTTGTAAATTCAGAAACAGGGAGGCTTTAGCCGCCCCTACCTTGCGGATCTGCGCATTCCAGATAACCGCGCATAAGCCCTGAATAAGCAGAGCCGATCCAACCAAGAGAACCCACCACCAGAAATGAGGGCTTACCTGTACGTGAGGCTCGCTCCAGACCGCCACCGGGTATACCGAAATGCAGCCCAGCAGGGTGGTATATACCGTTGCGACAAACGCATCCATACGTTCCGTCAGCTTTTTCATGAGGATCACAGATCCCGAAAATGCCAGCATACAGATAAACATGATCCAGACGCCTTCGGTAATGGCTGTACCCATGCTTCCGCCGGGTCCAACTACGAAGAAGACACCGGCGAGGGAAACAATCGAGCCAGCAGCCATGCGTTTCGTTAACGGCTCTTTCAAAAATAAGCGGGCAAATAGCGCTGTAAAAATTGGAGCTAACGATAAGATGAGCGAAGCCGTCGTTGCATCCGTTGTCCGAAGTCCCGTAAAGAAAGAAACTTGGTGAAGCAGCATCCCGATCAGAACGAAGGGCACTAAATAAACGGAGTCGCGGAGCGTAATCTTCGTCATGCCACGGGTTGCAACCAAATATACAAGCAGGAACGCCGATGAAACCATAAGCCGGTATGCCGACAGATACAAGGCGGGAAATGCTTGCAGCAGCAGCGAACCTAAGACGAAATTACTCCCGCAAAGGGTTGCGCAAAACAAGAGAAGCAAATAAGTTCGCAAACAGATGCGCCTTCTTTCACAGAAATACGAATAATGGAGCGGAATTAAATGCGTTTGATTGCGATAAGCTCTATTTCAATCTTGGCGTCTCTTGGAAGTCTAGACACTTCTACGGTTGTTCTGGCAGGGTGATGATCGCTGAAATATTGGCTGTATACTTCGTTCATCTGCTGAAATTGCTCTAAATCCGTCATGAAAACGGATGTTTTTACAACGTCTACTAAAGATAATCCAGCTTCAGTTAAGACGGCTTGCAGGTTTTTTAATATTTGATGGGTTTGGTCAACGATGCCTTCTTTCAGATTTCCTTCGGCATCAATCGGAAGCATGCCCGACGTATAGACGGCATTTTCTAAAGCGATGGCTTGCGAATAAGGGCCGATAGCTGCGGGTGCTTTTGTTGTTGTTATAGCGGTATGGCTCATCGTATTAAATTTCTCCCCGTCTTTTATAAATTGGTGAATAAAAAGGCCCGAGGCGACAATGCCGCGGGCCTCTAATAAAGCAATCGATATAATCTTAAAGTCCGTTCATGCAGCGGAAGCTTTATTTCACCGGTGCGTACGCTTCATCCAGGAAACCGAGGATGGCTTGAAAAGCCTGAAGTCTGTTTTTCTCCAACAAAACCATGTGCGTCCCTTCTCCGATTTCGACCCAGCGGCGATAGGCAGCTCCTGTCAGGGAAGTGAAGAAATTCTGGGCTAATTCAAGGGGCACATCAATATCCCACTCGGCATGAACAAGAAGGATGGGAACCGTGATATTCTTAGGATCATAGAAAGCTTTGCCAACCGTCCAGTATTCGCGGATATCCAGGATAGGGCCGTTGGTCGCCCGGATATGCTCAGGATGATCGGTTAGGCTCCCCGGGTCAGAAGCAAGAGTGGCGTTGACCCATTGTTCAAACCAGCCATCCGGAATCAGATCGCTGCGTTTATGTTCCGGTGCGGCGCTTAGCCAGCGTTCTTTCGTGCTGCCGACAGCAACAAGGCGATACGAACCAAGCGGACCTCCGGTATCGATCGGAACCGGTTTGGAGCTCAGCCATTGTGGAGCGACAAGAGTAAGCTTGTTTACTTTATCGTTGTTTCGGCTGGTATAAGCTCCCGCAACCGTTCCTCCCCAAGACATGCCCAGAACATTAACCTTCGTTAAATTCCGGCGTTTCAGAACATAGTCCACGGCTGTGCCAAAATCTCGTACCCCTGTCTCCGTACGGACAAGCGGTGGATTAAGGTCGGCAGGCTGTTCCATCTCAGGCGGTCTTGTCGAGCCGCCGTAGCCGCGAACGTCCACGGCGTACACGTCATAGCCATGGCTGGCAAGATAGTCCAGAAAAGTGAAGCCATCCAGCTCTACATCGTACAGACTGCCAATTGGATAGGTAGCGCCATGAACCATCACGATCGTTTTCTCGTTAGAGAAGGTATTCATGGAAGCTGGCCGTTTATTTCGCACATAAAGCTCGATTCCGGGTGTATCACTTGGGATACGAAGGTCTTCGGTCACGATATTTACATCATTAAGAAAATTATGGGTTGTCATAAGCTCAGCGCCTTTCGTATTGTGTTTGTGTCAGGTCGTATTAAATAAAGTCCCACTTGTATCCGTCCCCGCTTCGAGTCACGTACCCCGCCGCACTTTCCGGAAAATGCGTGCTGAAATAAATGATTGGACGATCCGCGATGCTCTCCAGCACCCGGAGCCGTGAGACTCGGGCTTGGTCGGTAAATTCGCAGTACATGGAATTCCATTCGGGGTTAAAAACCTGGAACGGATGGTGCATCACATCGGCGCCGAATAAAGATTCTTCTCCGCCGGTTTTAAGATGGATGGACATTTGGCCGATACTGTGGCCGGGCGTCGGAATGAATGTGAAAATATCAAGAAATTTCCCGCCCTCAGGGCTAATCGTTTGCGTTAAGCCAGCTTCAACAACAGGCAATACGCTTTCTTCGTAAACGTTAAAGTTTGCTTCGTTTGCTTTGTTGTGGCTGGCCTCACTCGAATAATATTGTTGTTCCGCGAGGGGGAATACGTATTTGGCATTTGGGAACGTAGGTACCCATTTTCCGTCAACGAGCTTTGTATTCCAACCGACATGGTCCACGTGCAGATGCGTCAGCAGAACGTAATCGACTTCCTCCGGTGTAACTCCTGCCTCTTTCAAGCGTTCGAGATAAGGGAGCTCGAGATTGGCGAGATCCGGATTTAAAGGCAAGTTTTTATCATTTCCTGTAGCAGTATCAATAAGGATCGTATGCTTCGGGGTTTTCACTACCCATGTTCCAATGCTAACGATAAGCTGAGAATTGCCATCGATCAGGCCAGATGGAAGAGAGTTCCGATTCTCCTCCAGGAACTTGGGGTCCCACGATCCCGCAAAATACACTTCTGGTGGAATACCGTCAAGCATCATCTCCGTAACACGTGTAACGGTAACATCACCTACTTGATAGACCTTAGGAATTTTATTAGTCATTCTTTATGCCCCTTTCGTCCTTCTGACACGTTTCTATGAATCCGAATAACAAGGAACGGCTTTTCCATTGCCATCATGTGATTCGTGTCTCGTAACCATCTAAAATTTCGCTGCAAATGAAAATTATTCTGCCGAGAATGAACGATCTGTAATACCCGGGTAAAATTCATTCGTCAACCTTAATAAAATAGTAGTCCAATAAAACTGACAAATCAACGTTTTTACACCGTAATTCCGTCCCAGTAGAAGGGCTTGATATTACTCGTGTTTACCCCTATTATAAAATTATAAATTTCGCTCTCAGCGAAATTAATTCCGGAATTTAGGAGACTGTCAAATGAATTCGATCGGTGAAACCATTCGAAGCACGCGAAAAAAACAGAAATTAACGCTCAAGAAGGTAGCTCACGCAGCCTCTGTATCCTTATCTTTTCTCAGTGAAATTGAACGCGATAAGGCGAATCCGTCCATCAGTGTTCTGAAGCGCATAGCGAATGCATTAAATGTGAATTTTACCGATTTGTTCGGTGAGGAGAATCGAAGCATTGTCGTTAGAAAAAACGAGCGCAAACCTTTGGTGCATTCCGAGGGATCTCGTATTACCTGGTACGCACTCAGTCAAGGAAGCAGCAACCGAATGGGACCGATGTGGGGAGTGTTGGAAGAAGGAGCGGCTTACGGCGACATCGGCGTCGGCCATAGCGATGGCGAGGAATTTCTATTTGTCCACTCCGGGCGATTGGAGTTTGTGCTTGGCAATGAACGTTATACGCTCGAAGAAGGGGACAGCATCTATTATGATGCCACAATTCCCCATAGTTATAAGAATATCTGGGAAGGCGAAACGCTGCTAATAGCGGTTGCTACTCCGCCTACTTTTTGACAGAACGGATTGGAGGTACATCCGTACGAACCGCTGATGACCATTTATAAAGAACAGCGGAAGGGAACCCCTTTAGTATTTTTCGCCGATAGCCCCGTTAAGCTGAACCATACCAAAAGTAACAGCGAGATTTTCGGTCTATTCCGTCCAATGGCTGTAGTAAAGCGTCTAGGAGAATAGGTATACTATAAGTAATTTTAATTGAATAGGACAATTGTAGATCGGAGGCTGTTCAGGATGCAGGAAAAAGAAGGCTCTGCAGATAAAAAAAGAAACGACTCTCACCTGAGCCATTTAGCTTCTGTCGGGCAAATCGCCGCAGGTATCGCCCATGAGGTCAAAAATCCGCTAACTGCTGTCAAAGGATTTTTGCAGTTGTTGAAAGAGCGAAATGAGAGCAAATACATAGAAATTGCCGAATCCGAGCTGGAAAATGCGATTGACATTTTGCAAAATTTACTGCATGTGTCCAAGCCCGATTTGGAGGACGAGCCGTATGTTTCGGTTGACTTGATCGTAGAGCTGGAGTCATTGACACAGTTGTTCCAGGATCAATTTTATCGGGTTTCGATTCATAAAAACTTGCAAAATCCGGGCTCTTACATCTTGGGTAAGAAGAATCAATTGAAAAAAGTGTTTTTCAATTTGCTGAAAAACGCCTTCGAGGCCATTCCAGACAAGGGTTCCATCTATATTGAGCACTTGTCGACAGAGGACGAAGTGATGATTCGTATCCAAGACAACGGCGTAGGCATTCCGCAGGAAAAGCTCGGTATGCTGGGTACGCCGTTCTTTACGACGAAAGCAAACGGTACCGGGATGGGATTGACCCTCGTTTTCTCGGTCATTTATCAGCACAACGGCACCATCGAAGTGGAGAGCGCGGAAAACGCCGGGACCAAATTTACAATCACCTTTCCGAAGGAAACCAAGAATATTAAATTGAAAGAGGTGGTTTATCTGGAATTGGAACGAACGATGAATTTGAAAGATTTTTTCGTTGTCAATCGAAAAGCTTTCGAACAGCGGTTGCTATTGGAAGCGGTTAACGTCCGCGATAAAATCGACGAAATTCTTGCTATCGGCAATATTAACTTGATAGATAACGCCCACAAGCTGGTGCTTTTCGTCATCGACGGGAAAGAGTATGAAGCAATCGCCTTTGCCAAGCAAGAAGGGGTTACATGGGCGAAGCATTCGTTGACCCTCGCCTTCAAGCTGGAATGGATCCAGGCGGTACGGCGCGTCATGTGGGATTTTCTGTACAATTACGATCGAATGCACAACCAGAACGATAGTAAGGAACATTATTTCAACCTGGAAAAAAACATCAACCAGTTAATGGACCAATTCCTCAATCAATTCTTTATTAGCTATTCGCAATTCAAAGACGACTTGATTCGGGCGCAGCGAGCAATGGTTGAGGATCTTTCCGTTCCGATCATTCCATTGACTCAGGCAACTTCCATTCTGCCTCTGATCGGTACGATTGACGAGTTCCGGGCCAACACCATCGAGGACAAAGTCATTTCGCAAATCGGCAATGAGCGGATCGAAACGCTAATCATTGATTTGTCGGGCGTGATGGAGATGGATGCCGATGTCGTTAGAAAGCTAATTAACGTCTTTGATGGGATTAATATGATGGGCGGCAAACCGATCGTTACCGGGCTCAGGCCGGAGATCGTGAAAATGATGATTCGGTCGGGATTGTCCTTCGAACAAAAAGCAGTCACGAAAGGTACGCTGCAGCAAGCGCTGGTGGACCATTTGACAGATGCAATCAAGCTCGGATGAGCGGAAAGTTGAAAACGAATATAGCGGTTCTTCTAAAAAGCCAGAGAGGCTGGCGATAAGCGCCGCGGCAGATTTTTCGCCGCTAGACAGGATAAGCGAAACCGTATCGCAATTAGTGGCAAAGTGGGGGGGCTACTCGTTCAAGTTAGACTTTCTGTTTCCCCCCTAATTCCTGTGCTTATGCTTGCTTCCCCTTATGGCTGCTATTCAGCCACTGGTAAACTGCAACGGCCAGCGCCGAACCGACAAGCGGGGCGATAAGGAATACCCACAATTGGGATAAGGCTTGCCCGCCAAGCAGAAGTGCCGGGCCCAGGCTTCTTGCAGGATTGACGGACGTTCCTGTTAGGGCAATGCCTAGAATATGTACGAAAGCGAGCGTCAGACCGATGACCAGGCCTGTTACGTTTCCATTGCTCTCCGTGGAAGTCACACCCAGGATCGTATAAATAAAAACGAAGGTTAAAACGATTTCGACAATGAAAGCCATCAGCGCTGAAATCCCGATTCCATAACCGGGGCCGAATCCATTCTGACCGAGCCCCGTCGTGGGCATGCCCGCTGAGACGATGATGGCGTATAGAATGGCGGAGCCCGCCATAGCACCGGCTATTTGAGAAATGACATACCCGATGAAGTCGGTAACCGTAAGCTTACGGCTAAAGAGCATGGCAAGTGAAACCGCCGGGTTGATATGACATCCGGAAATCGGACCAATGACGTACGCCATCGCCACAATAGAGAGCCCGAAAGCCAATGCAATTCCCAAATATCCGAGCTCTCCTCCCGCCGTAGCGGCACTGCCGCATCCGAATAGAACAAGCACCAATGTTCCAATGAATTCGGCGGCATACTTTTTGAACGAAGTATTCATAATCTGCCTCCTTATTAATAAAGATCAATCTTACTATAAACGAGACAAATGAACAAAAACTATACATGAAGAGGGTCCCACGACAAAAGTGGCAAATGATGCGAGAATGAACTAGAGCTTTAAGGAATATTTTGGAAGGGGTACTCTCCTTTATTTAAAGAGTACATTCATTACTCACATGATATCGTCCTTTTGGCACCACCATTGGAGAGCCGGAAATGGGGTCCTTGATCACGGTGCAATCAAGTCCGAAAATGTCTTTTACCAAGGAGCTTGTAATCACCTTGGACGGCTCCCCCTCAGCGACAAGCTTTCCTTGATAAAGCGCAAAAATATGGTCTGCATAACGCGCGGATAAGTTGATATCGTGAAGAACCATGACAATGGTCGTTCCGTGTTTTCGGTTCAGGTCGGTAAGCAGGTCGAGAATTTCGATCTGATACGTAATATCTAAAAAGGTTGTCGGTTCGTCGAGAAATAAAATATCGGTTTGTTGCGCCAGAGCCATGGCAATCCAGACACGTTGCCTTTGGCCGCCCGAAAGCTCGTCAATATTACGATTGGCAAGCTCGGTAATATCCATAATTTCCATCGCTTCGGCAACGGCCTCAACATCCTTTTTTGTCCATCCGCCGAACAAGGATTGGTGCGGAAATCTTCCTCGTCCAACCAAATCCGCGACAGATATTCCTTCCGGAACGATGGGGGATTGCGGCAGCAGCCCTAACACTCGAGCCAATTGTTTTGGCGGAATGGTGCCGATTGGCTTTCCGTCAAGAGTGATTTTGCCGGACGTAGGCTTGATAAGCCTTGCCAGAGTTTTCAGCAGCGTAGACTTTCCGCAGCCGTTTGCTCCAATCATAACGCTAATTTGATGACTGGGGATAACGAGGTCTATATCCTGGATGACCGTTCTATGATCATAGCCGGCTACGATTCGTTCGGCTTGAAAAAGATGTGGCGGTTTCATTATAACTCTCCCTTTCGATTCATTCGGATGAGCAAGTAGATCAGATACGGCGCTCCGAGTATTCCGGTGATGATGCCCACAGGGAATCTGACCTCGAAAGCGAATTGTCCGATGAGATCTGCCGCCAAAACCAAATTAACGCCAACAAGAGCTGACGGAATTGCGTTTGAGAAGCCAACTCCGACCAGCCTTGTCGCAATCGGTCCCGAAAGGAAAGAGACAAAGGCGATTGGACCCGTAGTAGCGGTAGCCAGAGCAATCATGCAGACGGAACTCGCAACAAGCGCAATTCTTGTCTTGTCCGTGTCCGTGCCGAGCGAAGAAGCCGATTGTTCTCCAAGTTCCAATAGGCTTAGATGCTTGCCCAGCACGATAACGATCGGCGCAAAGATCAATACCGTTATCGCAAGAGGCGGAAGCTCATGCATTTGCGATCCATTGAGGCTGCCGGTGAGCCATCGGAGCGCTGCGGGAATATCTTGTTCTGCGCTAACCAATAGGAGATAGGAAATAAAGGCGTCAAGCATGGCCTGTAAGCCTATTCCGACAAGGATTAATCGCCCGATCGAAAATGACCTTCCTCTGGATAATAGATAAAGCAATGCGACTGTAGCAAGACCGGCAATCACCGAAGCAACGGAAATAACAGCTCCGCTTGTATGAAGGATGGTGATGCAAAAAACAGCCGCCGCGCTCGAGCCGGAGGTAATCCCGATGACATTCGGGTTCGCAAGGGGGTTGCGCAGCATGGTCTGGAAGACGTACCCGGCAAGACCGAAAGCAAATCCGGCGAAAAGACCTGCCAGCATTCTCGGCAAACGTATCGTATTTACCGCAAAAGACACCCCTTTGAGTTGCTCTCCCGAAAGGGCCCGAACGACATCTTTAACCGGATAAACGGTGCTCCCCAGTAACAGCATGGCACAGCAAAGAACGCTTGCAAGTGCCGCAAGGAAGGCGGTAACAAGGATCCATCGGCGGCGTCTTTGACGTCGGCCCGCCATAATAAACTCTACAGATTTATTTTTCATAATGAACGCACTTTCGATCTCATCGCTAGAATGATTAGTAACGGAGCTCCTATAAACGCTGTAACTACGCCGACTTCAAGCTCTCCGGGGCTGCCGACGAGCCTGCCGCATACATCCGATATCGTCAAAATGATAGCACCCGAAATCGCCGACATCGGTATCACAAATCGCAAGTCGGGGCCAAGAATCAGGCGTATGACATGAGTAGATAAAAGCCCGACAAATCCAATAGGGCCTGCCAGCGCTGTCGTCGCGCCGCATAAAAGAACGCCGGCAAGCGCCGCAACAAGCCTCAATATTCCTGTTCGGACGCCCAATCCGGTCGCCGCCACGTCTCCCAGTGACAGCGCATTGAGTGCCGGCGCAGTAATTACCGCGACCAGGATGCCGACGATCAGCAACGGGGCGAACGTGGCAATCGCGCTCCAGGTTGCCGAACCGACGCTTCCCACTTGCCAAAACCTGAATTGATCCATAACGTAAGAGCGTGGAATCATGATGGCGGTGACGAGAGAAGAAAGGGCGGCGCTTGTGGCGGCTCCCGCCAAAACAAGCTTAATGGGCGTGGCGCCGCCGCGCCCCATCGAGCCGATTCCGTATACGAAAACCGCAGTAACCGCAGCCCCGACTAAAGCGAGCCATATATATTGATGTGCGGTGCTGATGTTTAAGAACGCAATTCCGCACACAACAAACAAGGATGCGCCTGTGTTCACTCCCAATATACTCGGGTCTGCAATCGGGTTGCGAGTGACCGCTTGCATCAGCGCTCCGGAAACTCCGAGCGCCGCACCGCAAAACAAGCTGAAAACGGTTCGGGAAATCCGCTTGCGAACCACGTCCGCCCCATAGGAGTCTGCGTCTTGGTGAAATAAACCGTCTATCAGTTCGTGAAATCCCACCAGACGAGAGCCTAAGGCCAGAGATGCAAGCACGCATACGCCGAGCAAGACCAAACAAATCGCCAGAACCGTCGTAAATTTCCGCGGAATATGTAAGCTTAGCCCTTTGTTTTTGGAGACCGAAGAACTATTCATTGATTTTGGCAATAGCTCCTTCTATTAGTCCCAGGTATTCGTCAATGGTATAAGCGATCGAAAGCGGATTGGGGTTTCCCGAAGCCGCCAAAGGCGTGCCGTTGCCGATGAACACAACAGAACCTCTCCGGATCGCCGGAATTTTGCCGAGCAAGGAATCAGCTTTCACGGCTTGATACAATTCTTCATCGCCATACCCGATTAATATATCGGCATCGGACAGGATGTCGGCATTCTCAGCGCTTAGATTCAATGAGTAGCCGGTAGGATCCGTAATCTGCTTCGTCACGCTTTCAGGATAAACCATTCCGAGTTCAATCAGAAAAGAGCCGCGAGGGTCTGTGGGTGTATAAATATGTAATTTAGACATATCTTTCGCGGAGAAGTTAACCCAGACCACTTTTTTGCCTTGCATCTGGGGATATTTGCTTGCCTTTTCCTTAATCAGGTTCTCGGTATCCTTAATGAGTTGTTCGCCCTCCGCTTTCATGCCCATCCCTGTTGCGTTCATAATGACTTGCTCGCGCCATGTGGTTAACCAAGGAGCGGTCGGATAGGCCACGACAGGAGCGATTTGACTAAGAATATCATAGTCTTCCTGTGTGATACCGGAGTAAGCCGCAAGAATGACATCCGGATTTGCATCTGAAATAGCCTCAAAATCAAGGCCGTCCGTATCCTGGAAAATATTCGGCTTCTCTATGCCGAGTTCCTTGAGCTTTGCAGCCGTCCAAGGCAAAAGCCCGCTATCGTCCTGAACGCCGTAATTCGCCGCCGAGAAGCCTACGGGCACAACGCCGAGAGCGAGAGCGACATCATGATTCGCCCATTGTATGGCAGCAACTCGTTCAGGCTTGCTTGGAATGACCGTTTCGCCAAAAGCATGCTTGATCACGATCGGATATTCGGCATTTGCATCTGGGGAAGCGGGTGTTTCCGTGTTGGACGTTACGTTGCTTGCCGTCTCATTCCCAGTCGAAGTTGGTGCGGGTGTCGAACCTGATTGCGGACTTGAGCAACCAACCAGCGATATCATAAGCACAGCCCCAATGACGAATGTTCCTAAAGAGATTTTACGTTTTGCATTCATTTGCAGACCCTTCCTTATCATGAACGATATTTTAAATGATAATGATTATCAGTATCATTCATTAATATATATTCTCATTGGCGGGTTGTCAATGAAATATTTATAAGTGTGATTTGCGGTGCACGCCGAGTCTTTCGATATTCAAGAAATCCAATAGACCTAATTTTTTTAATATGCTAGGATGTAGGCGAATGTAGGATACATATTTATCTTATTAGCGGAAAGGATTGAAAATATGGAAAATAACGAAAAGAAAGAGCCGATGATTTTTGACATTCTTGTAGCTGAAAGAAGCAATTATGAGGTAGGCAAGCAACGAGCTGCAACTCTAAAAGAGTACTATCCGGAAGATCTCAATTATTTTATGAGTCCAATGGAAGGGCAGGATTATATCTCCGCAGCAACGGCTCATAAGAGAATGATGTTGATTGACAACATATGCTCCGGCTTTGTGGATGAAGTACAAGGATTTGCCGATGAAGCAGGCATAGAACCGGAAAAAATCATTTGCTATGCCAATTCTTATCACAACGCTCCTCATTGCTGCCAATTTGGAGTGCTTCCTGTAAATACGAGCGATGGGCATTTTTATGTAGGAAGGAGCTATGAGTATTTTGTAAGAGATGAAAGAAGCTTATGTATTACTCGAGTGACAGGAAAACCAAAACATATGGGCTTCTCATTGCAAAATGCGGGAAGAATGGATGGAATGAATGAATATGGGCTCGTTGTCTCCATGTCCAGTACGGCTTACTTGAAGCCTCTTGGCGGGGACGGATGCGAGTTCTGGGTCGCGATTCGCGCCTTGTTGGACCGCTGTAAAGACGTTTATGAGGCTCGATGTTTGTTTGAAGAAATACCGTTGTGTACGAATGCGAATTTTCTGGTGGCGGACGCTTCGAATCAAGTGGCCGTATTCGAGGCGGCAAGCTTTGCATCGGATAAAAAAAGACTTTCCGTGCGCAAACCGTTCGGCGGCTTGTTGGTTGCTACCAACCATTATGTGAGTCATGAAATGAAAGAATTCGACGAGTATCACTTTTGGCATTCTGAAATGCGCTATTCTTCCGTCATGAATTCGTTATTGCGGGATGCGCCCGATCTCGACGATGAGAAGATAAGGAACTTACTATCCACTCCGTATCCAAATGGTCCGTGCTGCCATTATTATTCAAGCGGGATGGGTACGCTGCGAAGCATGATCTTTGATGTAACGGAGAAGAAACTGAAGGTCAGCTTCGGACCGCCGGATAGGAATCCATGGCATGAAGTCGATATTGACGCGCCGGTAGGGCTGCAAGAGATTGTATGCAAATATGATGATGTGAAGATCGAGAATCCGGAGCAATTTTGGAGGGAAATGGATTGATTGGAGAGCGGGGGCCAGGAAAAGCCCCTTCCGCAGTTTTCAGCAGAAGGGGCTAACCCTCATGAAACGGGATCGGCTGGCTGCTCCTCATCGGAAATATAGAAATGATTTGTCCCGATTTGGATATTCTTGAGCGAATCTTTGCCGCCGGGATCGTGATCGAAGAAAAGGCTGTGGACGACAGTACCGTCCGCATAGGTAAGGACGAGCGTATTGCCCGCGATTTTATAAGTGCCTTTGTCGCTCTTGGATTCGCTCGAATGGGTCGCGGAGACCGTAGCGTCGAGGGAGGCCAAGGTCAGGTCCGTGCTTTCGAACGTACCGTCGCTCGAGAAGGTCAAGGATTCCGTCCACGACGAAGAGGCGGCATTCACGCCGATGAGGCCGCTAAAGCCGATATACTCGTAGGTCCCTTTCAATTTCAGCCCATTGGCAACCGGCTTAACAGGGGACATAGAGACATCGTCAATATACAGTTCCCCTTTGTCCGATAGGCGGATCGTATGGCTCTCATCATTGCTTAGCTTCAGCTTGTCGCCGGAAATGGTGTAATTGCTGCAACCGTCGCGTTTGCAATCGATCGTTTCCGGCCCGCCCTGCGGCGGAGGACCGACGAGAATGCGACGGTCCGGAAGAAACGTATACATGTCCCAACAAGCGCCTCCGCATTCGTAGCCCCCTACGTCTTCTCTTAATCCGTAATACATGCCATTGAGATCCTTCAGGTCGCTGAGATTTGCAGTTGGCTGCTGAACTTGAGGCGGTTCCGCAGGAGACGGATTGGACGGTTGTTGCTGCTTGGCTGTGTATTCGTCCAGCCGCTTCTGCATCTCTTCCTTCGTGATACCAAGCTGCTTCAGCAAGCGATCCGTGATCACCGTGATTTCCCGATTGACCTGATCCCAATGGACGATCGCGCCCGTGGACTCCCCGATGAAACGAAGCGGAACCATGGTGCTGCCGTTCGCGATTTGAGCGCTTTGGCTGAGCGGAACCTGCTTCCCGTTCACGACCGCCTGCGTGTCGTCAATACGCAGGACGATCGTCAATCCCTCTTTCGATCCTGTCACAACCTGATTGGTTTGATCCCAATCCACTTCTAATCCCATCGCTTCAAAAAGCGGACGGAACTGCACAAGCGTCGCACCCTTGATCGTGAGCGGTTGAACCTGGAAAGCGATTTCCGCCGTATCGACGAATACCTTCACGGGCCGTTCGCCGGCAGCGAAAGTTCTGTCGGGGTGTACCGCGATGAGAGTGGCGAAAAACAGCATACATACAAGTATGGGGCGGTACCAACGCAAACGAATCCCTCCCTGATCTTCATTTGAATGAACTAAACATAAAATACACATTTTTCCTGTAACCTCCAAGGTGCAAAAGTCGCTTTTTTGACGCAGCTTATCCCGAGTAGAAGCACTAATTTCTGCAAAAATAGTCCATTTCATAAGAGCGCTGAGCGGCTGATGTCCCGTCGGGCGGGCTAACGAAACGTAAACACGCTAATCGCCTGTAAATTTCCTTGTTGCTGGTATAACGAAACGAAAACACGCTAATGAGGGAAAAAAGGCGGTAAAACGGTCGATTTCCAATGATTAGCGATCCGTACTTTCGTTAGATTGGGAACTCCTTCATTTTGAGCCCAATAAGGATCGTCAGTTTCGTTAGCGCCAAATTAAGAAGCGCAGATCCGCGCGGATCGCCTTCGGATGTAGGGAGCTATCCCCTTCTATATGCGCAATCAAGCCAGTTACATTAACGACGGCGAATTATGCACTGGACTCCAATTGCAGGTTTCTGAATAAAAGGATCTTTCTTGCGTGTGGTGGGTTATTTTACCTATTATAAGGTAATCCATGGTATTGAACTGGATTTTGAGGGGATGAAACAGTAAAATTTAATTGTATAAAAAGGGAAAATGTAGAGGCCGAATCATTAGTATAAAGACAAGCCGAAGGAGATCAATCACATGCGAAAAATGCTAGGCGTACTCTTTGTGCTGGCTGGTATAGGGTGCGTGACTTTCGCTGTCATCCAATACGTCGGACATCAACAAAATTTGAAGGAAGCAATGGCAGAAGCGAGCGCTTTGATTCGTCTGTCGGACACCGGCGGCCATTCGAATGGAGAACGCGTGGATCAGGTATCCTACCGCGATCGCGATCGCTTGATCGATAAATCGGAGTTTGATCCGAAGCCGAACGATGTGATAGGAATGCTCGAAATTCCAGTGCTGGAAGCGGAGTTGCCGATTATCGAAGGTACGGATGAGGAGATGCTCGCGCGAGGGGTCGGGCACTACAGCGCTACCGCTTTTCCTATGGATAACGAGCAAATTCTGCTATCGGGGCATCGGGACACCGTTTTTCGAAATTTCGACCAGTTGTCGATAGGGGATCGTTTTATCGTTAAACTGCCCTATGGAACATTTGAATACGAGATTCAAAGTACGGACATCGTCGATAAAGACGATACGTCCGTCATTCGTTCTATGGGAACCGAGGCGCTGGTCGTGTCGACCTGCTACCCGTTCCGCTACGTAGGGAATGCGCCTGAGCGTTATATCCTGTATGCTTACCCGGTCGAAGATGAGGGGGATTCCTGACCAGGGGCCTCTATTCAAGTCGCGAAGAATGTAGACACGATTAGAAAAAAAAGATATAGTAAATATGTGGATATTTTTCGATAATTTCATACATCGTACGACAATAGCAAACCCGCCGAAAGGTGGCGACGCAAAGCTATAGGGGCTAACGTGAACGATAAACACTATGCCAGCCAGTTGCCGAATACGACGGAAGCCTCCGTCTATTTTTGCAATGCATGTAAATAGTAGACGGGGGCTTTTTGTGTTTTGGAAAGTTGTAGATATATTGTATAGGTTCAGAAGCTACAATACGACGTCTCGGATACGAATTGGCACACGGTGCAGTTCAAAGCGATCGTACAACCCGGCCAAGCGGGCAAGAATATTATCAACATCGCTTCCGTACATGCCGACAATGTCAAGACGCCTGACAGGCCGAGAGAAGATGTGCAAGTATACCCGAGAAACCCAATGATTGAATCGGAGAAGTTTGTCACGAATACGGATGTCACGAAGACGACATATGAAGTCGGGGACATCGTCTCCTATACGATTCGTGTAAGATCTGTGGTCAGCGACACCTATCTGGAGAATCTGACGATTACGGATCATTTGCCGATAGGGCTGGAATACGTTCCGGGCAGCTTACGGGTGGATGGCGTATCCGTTACGGATGCGCAAGACGGCGATGCCGGCCATTCCGTTACCGGGCAAGTATACGGTTCATTTGGCGATGTATGGGATATGAACTGGCATACGCTGGATTTCCAGGCCGTCATACTTGAGGGCCAAGGCGGTCGGACGATCGAAAATACGGCACTCGTGACCGGCGACAACATGGAGCAGCCGGGCGAACCGACGGAAAAAATGGTTGTAGAGCCGGAGCCGCCGGTTGAACCGCCTGTAGATTCTACCGATCCGGATGGCGGAGATCGGGGCGGCGGCGATGGAGGAAGCCCGGATGACAATCCATGGCGCTCCCCGGTCGTTGAATCCGAGAAAATCGCGAAGGATTTGAACGGGGGCAGCATCCGAGTCGGTGATGTGATCGAGTATACGATCCGGATGCGCAACACGGTTTCCAACAGCCAAGTCACCAACCTGGTGATTTCGGATTTTCTTCCGGAAGAACTGAAATACGTAACGGGTTCGTTGAAGGTCGACGGCCAAGCGGTAACGGATGCCGTGGATGGCGATCAAGGTTCGTATGTCGACGGCAAGGTCAGCGGACGATTCGGCACCATTACGGATACCGACTGGCATACCATCGTGTTCCGGGCCGAAGTGGTATCAGGGGAAGCCGGCCAGACGATCCGCAACACGGGTGAAGTGACCGGGGATAACCTGAATCATTCCGATCATCCTTCCGAAGACATCGTCATTGGCGATGGAAGCGGCAGCAACCCAGGCGTGCCCGGTACTCCGAACAACCCGGAAGGAGAGAACTCGGATTCTGCCTTCCCAGATTCCGGGCTATCCGACGGATCAAGCGGGTCGGGCGATTCCAATTTATCCGGCGGATCGAATGTATCCGACCAATACGATGCTTCGAGTGATCCGGCGAATGCCGAGTCAGGCATAGGCCATAAGCTGCCGAATACGGCTACGAATATGTACAGCTATTTGCTGGCTGGATGTATCATTCTGCTTGCAGGACTGTTCCTGCTAAGAAGAAAAAAAGCATAAAGTTACAGGTGCGAAGGGGACCGGAGCAATCCGGCCCCTTTTCGTTTGATTTATGGAGTGTTGCAGCTAACACATATTTTTCCAAAAGGGATTGACAATGAATGGTGATATAATGAATATATATTCAGTCATTTATATTGAGGTTACAAATCACTTTAAGAAAAAATGGGGGGAATAAAAAATGAACGAAGTTAGTGAAAGAATTCAGGCCTATTTTAAGGATTTCGAGCATGCGAACAATGTGTACGATCCGGATCTTCTCGATCCCTTGGTAAACGATCCTTTGGTGGGTGCTTATCCATCCGGCGATGTACATGCGGTGAAGAAAGAGGATTACTTGGCGGGGACAAGAGAGTCGGGTGAATACTTACAATCTTTATGTTATAAATATTTCAAGCTTACGCCTGTAAAGGAAACTCCCTTAAAAGACAACTATGTGTTGGTAGAAGTGAAAGGCACGGCGAGAGTGGAGCAAGCTTCGGGTCAATCCTTCGACCTCGTCCATGATTCTTTCTACATCCTGCATGTCAAGGAAGAATCGATCAAGATGGTCTTTACGATTACTCATGACGCCCCTATACAAATGATGCAGGACCAAGGATTTTTAACAGCGGAGTAAATGAAGAACGGAAGGAGCGGATGAACGTTGAGCAAGCAGAAAGAACGCTTTGAGGCAATGAGAGCCGAGGCCACGGAGAAGATTTTATTATCGGCAGCCAAACTTTTCGCTCACAAAACGTTTGGCAAAACCACAATGCAGGACATTGCGGAAGACGCCGGTCTCAGTAAAGGATTAGCATATCGGTACTTTGCCACCAAAGAAGAAATCATGAGCAGGTTGATCGAAATCTCGATCCCCGGGTTTGATCGTATGGCAGAGCTCTTTCAACAAGAAGGCAATAAAAAAGAGGTTATCATAAACGCTACGACATTTTTGCTCAATAACCTTCAAGAAGATCCTTCCTCCACCGATGGGCTGCTTCTCCTTAGCCAAATCGACAGTTTTTCCGGTCGAGAGTTGAGTCCGGATCTGAAGAATGCGGTACGGGCCTCGATGAACGGACTGATCGATAGCGTATCGGATCTCATCCATCACGGACAAGAACAAGGGGATTTCAAACCGGGGGATCCACGGAGGCTTGCATTGTTCTATTACAGCGCTTTTCAAGGAGTCGCGTTTACGAGTCGAAGTTTTCGGGGGGATTACGTGTTTCCGACGGCAGAGATGTTTTTGGGCTTTTTGATTTTATAAACCAATGACTAAACTGGCGCTTGACATTTGTTTGATATCAAACTATAATCCGATTATGGAAAGCAGAGACGTAATTTCATTCATTTCAAAAATTAGAGAGAAAGTGAACCGGTTTATCGTATCGGAGATGGCGAAGCGTGGTATCGAAGGGATTGCCACTTCGCATGGCGATATCATCTACGCGCTCTTTAAGACGCCGAGACTTACAATGGCCGACATCTCCAGAAGGATTAACAAAGATAAGTCTACTGTCACAGCGCTTGTCGACAAGCTGGTCAGGCTCGGATATGTGACAAAGGAAAGGGACGTTGAGGACACGAGGGTTGTTTATGTTGCGTTAACCGATAAAGGGAAAGAACTGCAACCGATCTTTGAATCCGTCTCAAAGGAATTGTTGGACTTGTTTTACTTGGGCATCTCTGAAAAAGAAAAAGAAAATCTGCTTCATATTTTAAAAAAGATTTACGATAACTTTTAAATTTTTTTCGAGAAATAGTTTGATGTCAAACAAAATGCCGGGGAGGAAATCATTATGAAAGATTTTACGAAAGAATTGCCCGATCATACCAAGAAGTACATTGGGGAGAACGATTTGTTTCTGGAGATATTCGAGGGGGACAACGTCTCGAAAACAACAAAAAACAGGCCCCCGTTGCTTTTTGTGCACGGCGCTTTCACGGGAAGCTGGATGTGGGCCAAATACATTCCTCACTTTATCGGTGAAGGTTGGAAATGCTATGCCATGAACTTGAGAAGCCATTACAAAAGCAGGCTGCTGGACATGACGAAGATCACTTTGGAAGATTATTCGGAGGATATAAAAGAGGTGATCGCTGAGTGTGGCGTTGCTCCGATTCTAATCGGATTTAGCATGGGGGGCATCCTGGGCCAGAAGTTGGCTGAAACGGTCGAACTGGCCGGGTTGGTGTTGATCGATTCCGTCATAAGCAGAGAAGTTCATGAAGCTGTGCCATACGAAGAATTAGAGCGGATGACGACCGATATCGTCGTGCCCGCCCCGGCCCGGGAAGAGCATTCAAGCATCGATGAAACGGCAGATGACATTGCATTCCAAAGGAAATATCTCGCAATGGAGTCAGCACTGGCCTTTAACGCGTTTGTGATCTCAAACGAGTCGAAGGGCATATCCATAGACAGCCGTTCCATTGCCTGCCCGTGCTTGGTTATCAAAGCAGTAAACAGTGTTGATGACGATCGGCGGGGCAGGCTGACGGCGGAACGCCTCCGTGCTGAATATACGGGGCTTTGGAATACAACGCATACCGGCGTGCTCGTCGGGCAGAGATATAAGGAAGCAGTCTCTGCAATCATGGATTGGTTAAACAGATTTTAGAACGAATGCCGAGGGCATGGAGAGACGAGTAAGCGGCTTAAGGCATATAGGAACCTACTACCTCGAACCTCTGCTCATTGTCTATCGTCATATGCTTCACTTCAACGATGTTGCCTTTTTGAAAAGCGGGAATATTCACGATCGGGATGACCGTCTTCACCACGGTATGGATCACCTCGCCATCCTGCTTCGTGACGGTAAGGTCGAGCATTACTTCCGGTTGATTGTCAATTTGAACATTCGTTTGCCGGATCGAGTTGATCACCGCTTGCGCGGAAGCGCCGCCCGCGAGAATCGCCTTGCGTTGCAAATATGCTTTTTTGCGTGCCCGCATTCCCTTAACCATAAAAGCGATCGTCAATGACGCCGTAAGTAATGAGCAAATGATGAGGATCGCCATAATCATATTCATTGGTATACACCTCGCTATTTATCAATAAGTCCCCGCAGCTGTGAAGCGGCCGATGCCCTTTAACGCGTAGTCAAAGAATGTAAGAATAAGGTCATTTTCAGTTTCGATACAATCGTATTTATCAATATCCGCTTTGCCGCCTTGCAGCATATCGGCAATCACAGGAGCGAACAGCGATAAATCCGTCAGGCTTAAATGTTTGGCCCCTTGAAAATGAACGGTATATGCGTCTGAGGCGTTTTCGTCAATCGCTTTATTGGCCGCATAGATGGAATTGTTGTCGAGCTGTACCCAAACGCTGTCGGAATAGATATTAAGAAGCGGGGTCGTGTAGGCTTCGCCGCTTGCCACAAAATCATGAATCTCATTGTCATAGACAAGCTCGCTAAACAACGGGGCATCGATATTGACAACCGCACTTATATCATCGCGTTCTCTGCTAAGCCAAACGCTTGCCGAACCGCCCATGGAGTGCCCGAATACGCCTATTTGATCCGGATTGATAAGTCGATACATGGGGTCCTTGTCACTTTGCGATTCTGCAAGTATCGTATCAATGACAAAATTCATATCGTCCGTACGCAGTTTCATCCATTTTTGAAAGAGCCCATAGACTTCCTCCGTCGTATAAACGCCCTCTGTGTTGGCATTTTTGATTTCCCTCATATATTCCGAATTGGCGAGAGCCCTTGTTCCATCGTCTGAAACGGTATACAAGGAATGATAAGGATGATCGATGGAACAGACGACATAACCGTGGCTTGCAAGCTCCGTATAGGTAGAGGTGTTGCTTGCTTTCACACCGTATGCCCCGTGTGAAAACACGACAAGCGGATAGGTTCCGTCGGCATGTTTAGGATACCAAAATTGTACATTGACGAATCTGTTCTTCCCCGTGCCGATAAATTCCTCCGTTCGGTTTGTATCAACATATGTGTAACTCGCAGTTGCGACTTCATAGGCTCCTGTCACTTGTGGCGATTGATGCTGGGGAAAAAGAAGTGCAGGCGCAAGCGCAACGATCAGCGCAAAGATCATGCCTATTGTTTTCCCGATTACGCGCGAGTGTTTGTATTCTTGGGGATCTGCTTTGTTGCGGAAAAGTGCGGCGACGCCGATTGCTGCGAGTATGAAAAGCAACGCTCCAAGCATAACCCAGCGGAAACTCCACACGATAACCGATAAGAGTACAAGAATGACAAATGCGACGAAGACGGCAACTCTAACCCAATTCCTCAAAGGTTTATTGGTTTTCCTCGTGACAATACAGTATATGGCCAAAGCAATCTCGAGAATGATAGCGATGAATAATATCAACATGCCCATAGTGCTTACTCCTTTTCTGCTCATCCTTTTGCTATGATCCATCTTAGAAAAAGACTGGAAGGATGTATATAGAAAAACAATAAGCTGTAGCTATAGGCCAATAAGTTGCAAACAAGAGGGCGTTCCTAAAACTAAATCTCAGATGTCTTCCTTCAATGCCAACAGTTTCTCGTTAATCTTCTTTGCTGCTCTTTTGTCATTTTGCCATGACAGTAGACGAACGATGACATAGATGGCCGCGATTTCTACGGCAAGAAGGATTAGACTTGCTGCACTCTCAACGATACCCAGCAAATATCCAAGAGAAATCAATGTAAGTTCTAGCGCACAAAAGTGAATGGCAATTCGAATACGTATATTCCTCTCGCTTATATTATGATGAGAGTATAAAATAAATCCCGTTAATGCACCTATCAGTGAAAACGCCATAATCATATAAATCGACTTCAAATCAAAAACCGTATCGGGATAAAAAACTTGCCGCAAAATCGTGATCGTCATGACGATCGATCCGAAGATGATAAAATAATTTTTAACGATCCTGTTTACTAATTCGGTAAGCTTCACGGTTGTCCCCCCCCCCTTTATAATCCGAGCTTAGATTTCAGTACAGGCACATATTGCCTTGAGACGACAACACGTTCCCCGTTATCGAGTACCGCTTGAAATCTGCCGCTGATAGACGGTTGAATGTATGAAATTTTGGCGATGTTCAAAATCGTAGATTTGGACGCTCGAAAACATTTCTTTTCATTGCATAGCTCCTCTAATTCGTAAAGCTTTTGTTTGACCTCGAAAACTTCGTCTTTGCAGTAAACAAAAACCTTACCGTCAACGGCTTCAAAATAATAGATATCGCCAAGTTTTATCCGGTGAACGGTATCGTTGCGGTATCCGAGTATAATGAGGGTTTCCGTTTTAAGCTTGTTTACGATTTCGTAGATCTCGTCATCCACCTCATGGCACCTGATGAGAATTTCCTCTTCTTGTTCCTTGCTTATTTCTTCGATTGAAACTTTCATATGATCACCCACTGAAACTCAAGCTACGTCTGATTATAACTCTTCTTATAAAATCTCATCCATTCCCTGTAATCATCTTTGTTCTCTTTTACAAATGTAAAGATATCTTTCAATGAGGCGATTCCAAGCCGGTTTAGTTCCTCGTTTAATGCATGGTTGTATTCAACGCTGCGATTCGATACGAGGTATACCGAAGATTTGGTTACGACGTTATTATGTTCATCGCGATAATCAGCGACGACGGCAATCGTGGTGTAACTATATGCTTTTTCGTTTTTTACGCCGATTGCCCTTAGATCGACGAATTCTAAAGGGAACGGTTCAAGGATTTGGTCAAAGAGGAGGTTGCCTTCAAGATCCGTTAGATATAATCGGTGTTTCTTTACTCCATCGACCGCCTGAAAGCCATTGTAGATTTTGCTTTTCCCGTAACTGTGCAAGCTTTCTTTCCTCGTTGCATCTTCCAATATGGTGTATCCATGTTTGACAGCGCTGTCGATGCGCATGTCCCCGCCAAATAGGACCCGTGTTTCGATTTCCTGCATAATATACGGGAGTTTCTTTAATTTATACGCATCGGGTTCTCGATGCTGCGCAAATCCTTCCTCGATCGATTCTCTATTATTTTGAAGTTCGCCATTGTCTGCAATAGCAGCGGTTATTTTACAATCGTCCTTCAACCTGCAGTAAGTAAAGAGATCGTCTATTTCGAAGGCATTGCCATAGTAGTTGTTAAGAACGGCAAGAATATGATCGATATTCGCAAAATCGTAATCGTTGAGATAAACGGCGGTGATGAAAAAGTTGTTCATTCCGCGATGAATTAATTCCTTTTGGATCAAGTCGATTTTGTCGGAAGCTTCCTTATATTCGTCCGGATGTAAAATCTTCTTCACATAGACCTCGATATTGAAACTTTCCGTATATTCCGATAGTTCGGATTCGAGTGTAAATTCATTAGAAGGCAGGAGGCCAAAAGGTTTGCCGAAAGTGGCGATTTCATATTTTAACGGCTCGTTGTACGCGGCGTTTAATGTTTCGGATAAGATTTGTTCCGCCCTTTCTGTCATAAATATAGTTGAATATCCGTCATCAATGATTCCGTTCTGCTCGAAGTACTGCACCTGAAAGGTTTTCCCTTCTTCGCCTAGTACATGCGCTTCTCCTTTAAGGCCTACGATCCCTCCTCCAAAAGGGTTCCCTAGAGATATGGAGTGAAGATTGTCTGTGATGGTAACGGAAAACTCTTTATTATATTTCTTGGCGAGATGGTCCAACATCAATTTTTCAATCTCTTTTTTTTGTTTGGCGTTATATCCCCCGCAGGAAATCAATGTAAAGGCTAATACGGCGAACAACGACCATGTAACAATATTTTTGACAGTCAAGAGATCCCCTCCATAACATCTTGCGATTGCCAATATATACACATGTTACCATAAATTCATCCTATGCGGGGGGAACAAGACCGCTGTGGGAAGAAACTTGTAAATCCTGCTAATAAGTTTGGATATTGCTATTCTTAACGATAACAGTATGTAATCGCTGAAATTTCCGGCTTTCAAATAGCAGATAACTATCATATAATAGTAAATATCTTAATCTATAAATAGTGATGCAAGGGCGGTAAACATGAGCAACAGACAAACCGAAACAGACGTTATCTTAATTGGCGCCGGAATCATGAGCGCGACGTTGGGAACATTGTTGAAAGAAGTAATGCCGGACTGGAGAATTAGCGTGTTTGAGAAGCTGGCAAGCGCAGGCGAGGAAAGCTCCAACGAATGGAATAATGCGGGAACGGGACATGCCGCACTGTGCGAGCTTAATTACACAGCCGAGAAACCGGACGGATCCATCGATATTAGCAAAGCGATCAAAGTGAACGAACAGTTTCAAGTGTCATTGCAATTTTGGTCTTATCTTGTAAACAGCGATCTGATACGCAATCCGCAAGACTTTATCATGCCGTTGCCTCATATGAGCTTAGTCCAAGGGGCCAAGAATGTAGAGTACTTGAAAAAACGTTTTGAAGCGATGTCGGGCAACCCTCTGTTTCAAGGGATGGAATTCTCCGATGACCCGGATCAATTAGCGGAATGGATTCCGCTTATTATGAAAGACCGGACATTGAACGAACCGCTTGCGGCCACAAGAATCGAATCCGGCACGGATGTTAACTTTGGCGCTTTAACGCGCATGCTGTTTGGCCACTTACAAAATAAGGACGTCGATATCCATTACAACCATCGTGTCGATGATATCAAACGGACGAGCGATGGCTTGTGGGAATTGAAAATACGGAATGAAAGCGGTACAACGGAACGCCATACCGCGAAATTCGTTTTTATCGGCGGCGGGGGAGGAAGTCTTCCTCTGCTTCAGAAATCCGGCATCTCCGAAGGAAAGCATATTGGGGGATTCCCGATCAGCGGATTATTCATGGTGTGCAACAATCCGGAAATTGTCGCGCAGCATCATGCCAAAGTATACGGCAAAGCGAAGGTTGGCGCGCCTCCGATGTCTGTTCCCCATCTTGATACAAGATTTATCGACAATAAAAAATCGCTGCTCTTCGGACCGTTTGCCGGCTTCTCGCCGAAGTTCTTAAAAACCGGTTCCATGTTCGATTTATTCGGCTCTATCAAACCGCATAATATTATCACGATGCTGGCGGCAGGTATAAAGAACCTGTCCTTGACAAAATACCTCATCCAGCAAGTGATGTTATCGAAAGAAAAGCGCATGGAAGAGTTGCGGGAGTTCATCCCGAACGCCAAGAGCGAGGATTGGGATCTGCTGGTGGCAGGCCAACGTGTGCAAGTCATTAAAGATACGGTTGCCGGCGGCAAAGGAACGCTGCAATTCGGTACGGAGGTCGTAAGCGCCGCCGACGGTTCGATCGCCGCACTGCTCGGCGCTTCTCCTGGCGCTTCTACCGCCGTTTCGGTCATGCTGGAGGTCATTGAGAAATGCTTCCCGCAGCATCTCCAAGCGTGGGAACCGAAAATAAAAGAAATGATCCCTTCTTATGGCGTATCGCTCGTGGAAAACCCGGAACTTATTCAAGAAATTCATACTTCTGCAGCTCGCATGTTTGGCCTAAACGGTGAATTGCAGCTCGCCAAGTAGATAATAAAAATCTAATATCGCTTCCGATGAGATCAAATGAAATATCCCCCAGTTCCTCAAGACGGTACTGGGGGATATCGCTGTTTATTTTACGGAGTAGATTCCTTTTTCATAGATCAAGGTGTAGACCATTCCATCGTCGGCGAGGACGGCGCTATTGATGCGATCGTTCACCAAACGAACATTGTTGCCATCTTTATCGACCTTATATAATCCGCGGTCATAGCCATTCGACAGATAATAAATGCCCGCTTTGCCGACAAAGAACGAAGCGACCGATTTATCGCTAAGTTTCGTTTCTTTGCCTGTCGCCGGGTCGTATCGATACAGGTCTGCCGCATTGGTATCTCCCGTCTTGGCGGTATAGTAGAAACTTCCGTTATCGTACTGAACCTGCGTCGCCATTCTTGCGGCTGCCGTTCCATGGCGTTCTCCATTCACATCGGTTTTCTCCAAGTTGCCGGATTTGGAATCGATGTAATAAATATCGCTGCCGATCAACCAGAAGTCGCTGGCCGGAGGGGTCAATTTCACTTGCGTCTGATCCGCCAGATTGATTTTGTACACGGCGCTTGCGTCGTTCGGATCGCTGTCTTTATAGCCTAACGTATACAGATAGCCGTCCTGAACGTACAGGGCGTCCCTGGCTGAGAAGCTTGTTCCACCCTGGGGATGCTGTTCCCGGTAGATGTTATATGCAAACTCCGGTTGTCCGACCGACTTCCATTCTCCCGTCTTCAGATCGACCCGGCTTACATTATTGGATATATCGGTCATAAATCTGAAATCTGCGAGGTATAAAGAATCTTCCGATTTGACTACCCGGACTATGCTTTTGAAATTATTAAGCATCGTTAAAGCGCCGTTATCGACTTTGTATAACGTATCGCCCCCCATCGTGTTATCTCCAACATGGAGAATAACATACAATTCGTTGTCGATGAGTTCGATGTTGCCTAACCAGCCGTCGCCCGGTTTCCACGGATGCAGCGAGCAGACTTTTCTGGATTGTTGATTGGCAAGATCCAATGCATAGAGCTCAGCCTGGTCATTGACGATGGACACATAATAGAGCTCGTGTTTGATGATTTTTGCATTGCTAAGATGCGGCTTGCCCGGCAACTTGACTTGCGTTTCTTTTTGCCCGTCCGCTTTTCTGAATAATTGATCTATCGTTTCGTCGCTTTTATAAATCGTCTTCACATAATAAGCGGCATCTCCATTTTTCGTAATCGGATTCAGGCTTTCCGTATAATCAACCGGCTTTCGGCGATCGGTTAGCAAGGCTTTGATGCGATCTTTGGCGGCCGCCGCCTGCGGATCCTGCAAATTGACAGGCCGGTCGCCCATCAGAATGAGGCCGTCCCACCATTGGATTTCTTTGTCCAGCGCCTCTGCCGCGCTTCTCAAGGGCAGCATAATTTGACCCGCTATTTTTTGCGGCGGCACATCCATCGTATGGGGCTCTTTATTGACCAGCATGGTGGTGCTGTTCACCGTAAACTTGATCGTCTTGCTGGCTTGGTAGTTCGATAAAATCACGTCATTCGGATGCTGAGGATCCCATTTCGTATCCCAGAACCCTTGGGATTGCCCAAGTTCCGTAGCGAGCGTACTCATCAAACGAATCGGAACGAGAATCCGCCCCTCGCGTTGTACGATACGATGATCGCCGTACAAGTCTGCCATCTGCCCTTTGACAAACGCTTTCCCTTGGAAATTCTGGGGAATCACGATCATTTGGCCGAATGCCTTGTCGAAGGGTTCCGGGGCCGTCTCCCCGGCCGCAAACGCAGGGACGGCGCTGCAAACCAGCCACATGGACAGTAAAGCAATAAGAACTCTGAATTTTGCCATAAAATCTTCTCCTCTTCTCCCTCACTTTGGATATCGAATCCCATTTTGGATCCTTCCGAACCGACTCGGTAAAAAGATCATCTGCATTATAGACGCATTGCAAAGGAATATGTTTCTGTTTTGCTATCCCAATATTTTACGGGGCGTTTCCTCCCCTCGTCGGTTTGGAATTTATCGCGGAAGCATTCATTTCCCAGTGTATGCACTTCGATAAACTGTTACAATGAAGAATAGTAACAGAATCGGAGGTTTATCTGATGGCGAAAACGATTGTTGAAAAGCTAAACTTGCAAAAATATAAAAAAGCGGCCGTATTGGATCAACCGGAAGGCGAGGATCTATTGGCGGGCTTGGAACAGTATGATACCGAGCTGAAGGGCGGCGGATACGACCTCATCTTCGCTTTTGTGCTCGATTTAAAATCATTGCAGAAACTTGTAAAGAAAGTGATCGATCATAGTCACCTGAATGAAGGCGGCTATTTCTACGCGGCGTATCCGAAAAAAGGGAACAAAGTTTATGAGACTTATATTCATAGAGACAGTCTGCTGGAAGGATTAGGCGCCGATGAAGACGGTTATATTGGGACTAGCAGCGTCAAATTTGCGCGCATGGTCGGGCTGAACGATGTCTTCACGGTTGTCGGCTTCAAAGCGGACGAACGCAATAAAAATCGGGCTTCGTCGAAACCTAGCCAAAGCGTCGACGATTATGTATCCATGCTTCCGCAAGTGGAACAGGATTTGCAGGATCGTCCGGACGTGCTGGCCTTTTATCAATCGCTCACGCCGGGGTACCGCAAAGATTGGGCCCGATACGTATATAGTGCGGTGCAGGAGGAAACAAGAGCGAAGCGGCGGGCGGAAATGAAGGAGGTTCTGGCTGCGGGGTATAAGAGCATGGATCTCTATCGAAGAAGACCATAAACGGAAAGGCGGATTTGACTATGAAGTCGAAGCAGGGAATGGACATGCTGGAGCGGGTAAGGGCGATTTGCGCCCCCTTGCCGGAAGTGGAAGAGTTGATCGACGGCTTCGGCCATAACGTTATGAAGGTGAGGGGCAAGACGTTTGTTATGATGGGAGAGAACCAAGGCATCCCCAGTCTTTCGTTCAAATCGACCAAGGAAGAGCAGTTCTTGCTGCTGCAGCAGGGAGGCTATGTCAAAATGCCGTACATTGGGAATCACGGCTGGGTTTCGGTTGATAAAGCGGCAACCCCGGACTGGGGCGAACTGTCCGGACTCATCAAGGAGGCGTATTTGCTGGCTGCGCCGAAGAAGCTCGCCAAGCAGGTGCTGGAAAGCGAAAGAGAATGAGGCTCGGACGGGCGGAATAAAGGTGCGATTGCTACAAATATGGCGGCTTCGCCAAACCAAGGATTCTCAGTCCATCGCGACCGCTAACGTTGCATCAAAGCAGTGTCGTCATCTTATCCAACCATCCGCCCCGGCGGGAAAGAATAGCCAGGCCATGAAGGACCTTTCATTCGGAAGGGGATACCTCCCTATTTCGAAGACGATCCGCGTGGCGCTTCTTGGTTTGGCGGTAACGAAACTTTTGGCGGTAACGAAACTAACGATCCTTATTGGGCTCAAAATGAAGGTTTTCCCAATCTAACGAAAGCACATATCGCTATTCATTGGAAATCGGCGGTTTTACCGCTTTTTTCCCCTCATTAGCGTGTTGTAGTTTCGTTACACGAGCAACAAAGTGATTTAGCAGGCTATTAGCGTGTGTCAGTTTCGTTAGCCCCCCGACGGGTCGTCAGCCACCAGCGATATGATCAACTTGACTCAAAATGATGTATTTTACCCAATCAAACAGGAAATGAGGAATGGCGTTGCATCGAGGAATTGCTATCCGGACCGTACGGCCGTTATGATGCCTCCAAATCGCTTATTCGCTGTTTAGGCGGACATTGGTACCGTTATTCGTTCGTCGGAGGGCTTATTTTTGCACTATTGCCGCGAATAAAGGATCGTCTGTCCGCAAACGGTCCGAAATCGGGCCGTTTGTCACAAATAGCGTCTCCTGTGTCCGCGAATTTGAGGAGCAGGGCGGTACATCGTATTGCTTCGATGTTATTCTTCGTTTATAGTGGTATTATTGAGTAATGAATCAATAACATAGTAAGGAGACGGCAATGATGGCAAAAATGGAGACATCGGCGAATCGTAAATCCGACATCATATCGGCGGCGATCGAGGTATTCGCGGAGATCGGATACTACCGGGCCACGACGGCACAAGTCGCAGAAAGGGCTACAATATCGCAACCGTATATTTTTCGTTTCTTCTCGACCAAAGAAGCTTTGTTGCAAGCGGCGCTGGAGGCATCCTGGACGAGAGTGATCGATTCCTTCCGCAAGGTCGTGGAGTCCGCATCGCCGGAACAGCTGGAGACTGGGCTGATCCAAGCCTACGAGGATATTTTGGACGCGTATCGGAATGAAATACTGCTTCAGATGCAGGCTCAGACCATCCAGGAAGACACCATTCGGGAAGCGATGCGTAACGGATTCCGGGAAGTTCGCCGAATGGTTCTGGATGCCTATCAAGCGGCCGGCATTCCGAATGCCGAGGAACGGACGATGCTGTTTCTCGCCCGGGGAATGCTGTGCAACATCTCGGCAGCGCTGGACATGCCGGAATTGAAGGAAGGAATGTAATGATCGCAGAATTTATAGAAAAAATTTACAAATCAGTGAAAGTTATATTATAATTATGTTAACAACAAGATAGCTTGATAGAGTGATATAGAATTGTTAATACAATCGCAACCGTATTAGAATTCTATATCATTCAGAAGAAACGCACTCGCCCTACAAGACGGCGGCAACGTTTCTTCTGGTTCCGAAATCGTTTGGACATCTCAGTTGAGACTGCAAACGATTTTTCTTTTTGTATTTTGAGAGAAAGGGGGGAATTGACGAATCCTGCCGGACGAGCATGAAGGAGTCTACGAATGGAAGCGGGATGATAGAATCGCATACACGCAAGTTGGTTGCTGTTGTTCGTTGATCGGATCCGCGGAAGAACTCCCGGTCCGATCCTCCTGAAGGAACGCGCGCCCATTACAAGAAGAAACGTCTTCACCGTTCCGTAATACGGCAGCGTTATCTTTAGGGGCTGGTTTGAAAGGTTTGAAAGCGTTTCCATTTTGAGAAGAAAAGGAGTGAATGAACATGATTACAGCAAAGAGCAAGTGGCTGAATGGTGCGATCATTCTTGCACTCGTTATCAGTTTAATACCGTTCTATGCCGCAACCGCCCTCGGCGCGGCAACCGGTGCGCCTGCAGTGCCGCAGGTATCGCACGACAACTGGGATAATGACGGAAGCTATACTATCAGTTGGAATATGTGGAGCGGGAATAATGCAACGTCTTGGGCATTGCTGGAGAACAATGTGGAAATGCCGGGGATTGGCGGGCCGTTGACCGACAATACGCCGGGAGGCCAGAGCGGCAGCGTCAAGCTGCAGGGGAAGAAGCTCGGACAATACACGTACGCGGTGAAGCTGACGAATTCGTTCGGCACTACGTTGTCGGCGCCGATTACGGTCAATGTAGGCAAGAAGGGGCCGCTGCCTTCGCCGGCGCCGGTCGGTCCGATGCCGAACAAGAACATCGTCGTCTATTTCCCGGAGTGGGGCATTTACGGCGCGCATAACAATTATACGATGGACAAAATCCCGTGGGATAAAGTGACGCATGTGAACTATGCGTTCGCCAAGCCGCTCGCCGACGGCACGATTGCCGGGTTCGACTGCTGGGCGGCGATGAAGGAATCCCAGGGTTGCGAGAACAAGGACGGAGCTTATGACGGGAATTTCGCCGATCTGCAGTATGCGAAGGCGAAGTATCCGCGCGTGAAAATTCTGATTTCGATCGGCGGATGGACGTTGTCCGGCACATTCTCGGATATTGCCGCCGATCCGGTCAAACGGAATCGTTTCGCGGACAGCTCCGTTGCGTTCATGAAGAAGTTCGGCTTCGACGGCATTGACATCGATTGGGAATATCCCGGCCAGCCGGGAGATCCGTATACCAACAACAAGTACCGGCCGGAAGACAAGCAAAACTTCAACCTTCTGCTGGCCAAGGTGCGGGAGAAGCTGGATGCCGCTTCCGCCGCGGACAACCGGACAGGCAACGACAAATATTTGCTGACGATCGCGGCTCCAGCGGGCTATACGGCCATTGAGACGTCGGAGCCGGGCGTCTATCATCAATATCTGGATTTCATCAATCTGATGACATACGACTATCGGGGGGCGTTCGATCGGGTCACAGGCCACCATTCCCCGGTATATCCGAGCGAGGACGGCAAGGAGAAGGAAAGGTTCAACGCGGATTACACGGCGAATCTCTACCATTCGCTCGGCGTGCCGAAGCACAAGCTGAATATCGGAACCCCATATTATTCGCGAGGCTGGGGGCTCGTCGACCCGAATACCGGCGTGAACGGCATGTACGCGAACAGCGGCGAGACCTACAATGTCGGACCTTGCGGCATCTGGGACGATCCGAACTCCCAGCATAACCAGTGCGGCGGGCAAAATCCGTATTATCATATCAAAAATGCGATGGAGAAAGACCCGGCGTTCACCAAATACCGCGATCCGGTCAATCAGACGCCATGGTTGTATTCGCCTTCGAAACGGGAGGTATACACCTATGAAGATGAAGTGTCCATCGCGTTCAAAGCGGATTACGTGAATAACTCCGGTTGGGGAGGCATGATTGCCTGGGAGATTACGGGAGATTCGCCGGCAAGCGGAGGAACTGCGTTAACGGATATGATGTATCAGAAGTTTACGCAGCCGACTGCGCCGGATACCGAACCGCCGACCGCGCCAAGCGGCCTGGCCGTGACGGGCCAGACCTCGGCCAGCGTCAGCCTGTCGTGGGCCGCTTCAACGGATAATGTTGGCGTAACGGGCTATGAAGTGTATGCGAACGGCGCCGCGGCTCCGTCGACGACGACGACGGGGGCGACGAGCGCAACGGTAATCGGACTTGCTCCGAATACGACGTACAGCTTCACCGTGAAGGCTCGGGATGCCGCCGGCAATGTATCGGCAGCGAGCGGCGCGGTCAGTGCAACAACGGCCGCGGATGTGCCGGACGCCGAGCCGCCGACCGCGCCAAGCGGTCTGACCGTGACGGGGAAGACGTCAACCAGCGTCAGCTTGGCATGGACCGCTTCCGCCGATAACGTCGGCGTTGCCGCATACGACGTTTATCGCGACGGCGCATTGGCAGGCACAACGACAAGCACGGCCTATACGGCAAGCGGACTTGCTCCCGGCACGACCTATGTATTCACGGTGAAGGCCCGGGACGCCGCCGGCAATGTATCTGCCGACAGCAATGCCTTGAGCGTCACGACAGATACGGTCTCAACGCCCGAGTGGCAAGCCAATACAAGCTATACCGCGGGCGATGTGGTCATGTACAATAACATGCAGTATAAGTGCCGGCAGTCGCATACGTCATTGCCAGGTTGGGAACCTCCGAATGTTCCCGCACTGTGGCAGTTGCAGCCGTAATAGCGAATAAAAACAATCTTGAGACGATCCGCTTTTCCGCAGTGCTGAAACGGATAGAACAAGTTCTGGGCGGAAAAGCGGACCCGCAAACATAAGAATCAACCAATGACGAAAAAGGGAGTGATTCATATGTCCGGAGGTATCCGCAGAACGAAGTTCCTGTTAAGAAAAATAGGCCTATGTCTTTTAACGCTCATCCTGCTTGTGCCGGCTGCTCCAATCCTTTCCCTGGCATCGTCCGCGGCATTAAGTCCAACGGACGATTCATATGTGCATCAGGGCAATGCTTCCTCCAACTATGGCGCCTCCTCATCGCTGTACGTCAAAAATGATGCGGCCAACTCCCGCCAAGCCTTTTTGAAATTTAACCTTTCCGGAATTTCGGACGTAACGAACGCCAAGCTCAGAATGTATGGGAGCGCTTCTTACAATACCGTTTTATCCGCCTATCAAACCGGAGATCAATGGAATGAGCGGACCATCGCTTGGAACAATAAACCGGCGCAGGGAAGCTTGGCCGGAAGTGTGCCGATGAATACCGCGAAAGCTTATTACGAGTTGGATGTGACGTCTTACGTGGCAGCAGAAGCAGCCGGGGACGGGGTCGTCTCTTTTATGCTTCAAGATAGCGCAGGCAAATATACGACGTTAAACAGCAAAGAAAACGGGTCGAACGGACCCCAACTTGTCGTTGCCGGCAGCGGAACGAGTCCCGGCGAGGATCGTCAGCCGCCTTCCGCTCCAACCAATGTTACGGCTGCTGCCATGTCAGGGACACAGGTTTATTTGAGCTGGAGCCCCTCTACAGACAATGTGGGGGTTACGGGATACGAAGTATTCCGAAACGGAGACCTGGCAGCAGAAACGACTGGTACCTTTATAAATGATACCGGCCTGAATCCGGATACAACTTACAGCTATTACGTGAAGGCCAAAGATGCTGCCGGCAACCGGTCCGCTCCCAGCAGCACAGTGACGGTCGCAACCCTGTCGGATTCCGGCTCTACCCCGGTCTGCACAAATGCGCTTAACAGTACTGCAGCGATCCAGAATGCGATGAAAAACGCCTCTCCCGGCGATGTGATTGCCATAGCGCCAGGAACCTATGTTGGAGTGCGATCCACGAGTGGAGACCCGGGAGGACAGGGCTTGTTCTATTCCGGCAAAAACGGAAGCCAAGCTTCCCCAATTATTCTGAAAAGCTGCGATCCGGCTCACCCTGCCGTGTTCAAAGGAACGAATGTAAACGACGGCTCTTACGGCATTCATTTGACCGGAGATTATTGGCAAATTCGTGATATTGAGATCCATACCGCGCAAAAGGGAGTTGTCGTCGATCATGGGAATTATAATCTTCTTCATCGGCTGAAGGTGCACAACATCGGAGACGAGGGGGTTCATTTCCGGGACGGAAGCTCATACAACACGCTGGAGTATTCAACGATATACGATACCGGCAAGTATCAGCCGGGATATGGGGAAGGGGCGTATGTCGGATCGGACTCCAGCTCGAACTATGAACATCTGGTATATGACAACGTGATTCGACATACGGTGTTTGACGGCGGGATTACCGCGGAACATATCGATGTAAAAGAAGGGGCCAGCGGAACCGTCATTGAATATTGCACATTCAATGGAACGGGAATCAGCGGCGCCAATAGCGCGGACAGCTTTATCGATGTCAAAGGCGTCAACACTGTCGTTCGCTACAACCAAGGCTATCGGAACGGAAACGCCAATATCGCCGACGCGTTCCAGGTTCGGACCCACGGCACGTTATACCCGACGGGGACGAACAATTCATTTCATCACAATACGGTGAATCTGGACGACTCGGCCGGATATGTAGTATATGCGACCAGTGCGGCAACAGGGACGACAGCCCATGACGATGTCCGGATCGGCGGCGGCAACCTGTATAACAAGAATGTCAACAAATAATGAAGTAGTGAGTATGGACACAAGCTTCCCGTATAAGGGGAGCTTGTTTTCCTATCTATCCCAACGGTTTGAGTCCGCTCCATTCCAGACTCCGCTCGTAAAGCTTTTCCTGCTGCCGGTTATCGTAAGAAAACGGCCCTGTTTGCTTCGGCTCCTTTTTATGGAAGTATTGGCCCGATACCCCTTCAAGCGATGAATCGGCCGCTAATCTCAGCGACGGTTCCGCTCCTTTTTCCGGATTGGACATAAATAACTTTAAGAGAGGCCGGAAGAAGGAGGGTGCAAATCGCGCCGATTGAGGCGTGTAGATGACTCCGGGATGCACCGCATTAACGGTCACAGATGTGCCGGACAGCCGGCGAGCAAGCGTATAAGTGAACATGACGACAGCCAATTTCGAAGCGCCGTATGCTTTCATCGAATTGTATGGAACAGGTTCGGGCAATTGATCGATATTCAGGCTTTTGGCCTGCACTCTCGAGGCCACATTGACGATCCGGGCCGGCGCGCTTGCCTTGAGTGTGTCCAGCAAAAGATGGGTCAACAGAAACGGAGCGTAATAGTTCAAGGCAAAAGTCATTTCCATGCCTTCCGCATTTTTTTGATATTGTTGAAATAAGCCGCCGGCGTTGTTGATCAGCACATGCAATTGTTTGTGACGGCTTAGATATTGCTCTGCCAAAGATCGGATGCCATCGCCGGTTGACATATCCGCAAGCAACAATTCGACGTTCCGGTTTCCGCTTCGCTCTATAATATCCGCTTTTGCTTCTTCCCCTCGCTTTACATCTCTTGCTGCCATAACAACATGCGCCCCGGCCTTTGCCAATCCCAACGCCGTTTCCTTGCCGATTCCCGAATTGGCGCCTGTAATCAGGCACAACTTTCCGTTCATGTCCGTTGTCATGAATTTACAGCCATCCTTTCTCATCGGCAATATTGACGGCTTGCTGCCTCGATTCGGCTTCCAGCTTCTGAATCGCCGAGGATAAATAGTTCCGTACGGTCCCCTTCGTCAGGAAGAGGGCCTTGCTGATCTCGTCGGTCGACATGCCTTTCTTGGTCAATCGCAGCATTTCGGCCTCCCTTTCGCTGAGCGGGTTTTCCTCTTTCATGAAGAGGGCCGCCGCCAAATCCGTGCTAATGACCCGTTCGCCGTTCATCACTCGGCGGATCGATTCGATGAGGAAATCGATCGGTTCGTCTTTCAATAAATAGGCGTCGACTTGGGCATCGATCGATTTCTGCAAGTAACCGGGTCGGGCAAACGTGGTGACAATCACGATTTTGCAGGGCATGCCGGCGTTTCTGATCCGTTCGGCCAACTCCAGGCCGCTGACGAGCGGCATTTCGATATCCAGCACGCACACATCGGGCCGATGCCGCCGGATCGCTTCCCAGGCTTGATTCCCGTCCGGCGCCTCCGCGACCACCTCGATATCGGATTCGAATTTCAACAACGAGGCGAAGGCGCCGCGCAGCATTTGCTGATCTTCCGCTATGACGACTCGAATCATGATGCAGAATTCTCCTTTCCTTGCCGGCGAAGCGGAAGTTTCATGGCAATGGCCGTTCCTCCGCCCGGCGCATGATTTACCGCAAGAGTTCCGTGCAGTGCTTGCATCCGCTCGTTCATCGATGCAATTCCGTTTCCGCTTGCCTGCTCCGCCGGCCCGACTCCGTTATCCGTTATATCGATACAATAGCAACGGTCCACGGTCTCCAATTTGATCGTACATTGCGATGCCCGACTGTGCTTGACGATATTCGTCACCGCTTCCCGCACGGAGAGCGCGATCATCGTCTCCTCCACGCTGGATAACAGCGGAGGCTTCCCGTTCTCCACGATATCAAGTTCAATGCCCGCCGTATGCAGCAGCTTGCGGGATTGTTCCAGCTCACCGGCCAGGGAGGCGAACTTCATATCCGAAACCAGCTCCCTCACTTGCTTCAAGGCGATTCTCGACGTAGCCAGTATATCTTGCAGTTCCGCCTTGGCTTCCCGGGGATCCTTATCCACCCATTTCGCGGCGAGCTCGCTTTTTAACTTGATCATCGTCAAGGTTTGGCCGAGCGTATCGTGAAGATCCCTCGCAATCCGCTTTCTTTCCTCTTGTTGAATGAGCTGTTTATTTGCTGCGTCCAATTCGCCCTGCAAGTCTCTCGTTTTCACGTTGATATAAATGACGATAGGAAGCATCATTTGAACGATCATAATCGGGAGCAGAATCGGCAGTTCCCGTTGGAACAACAGATCCGCTCTTTGCCAAGAAACGAAGAGAAACATGATACCGATGGCCGCAATGCCAAGACCAATGTTCCACTTGGATTTGGATCTTCCGAGCAGGTCGGCAAAAATAAATCCAAAAAGCAGGATGTTCGGGCCGGCATGCACCGCAAGTATTGCCAATGCGGCCAACCCGAGTACAATGGCCGCCAGTTGCAGCCAATCCCGCCGCCAAAGCGCGATATAAAATGAAGCCATAAACAAGAGCAACAGCAGAAGGCTGCCCAGGAGCCCAAGAGCGGACCTTGCGCTGAGAACGAAATAGAATAAAAATACGACCGAGAAGACATCCAGGAGCAGATAGTATTTGATTTGATCTCTCGGGTAAATTTTGTGAATCATCCGCTACAGCCTCCGGATCGGCTATCTGGATTCGAACAGTCCTACCGCGCGCCTGCGGACCGATTCCATCGGCCCGAGTTTGAAGAAGCGAAGCCATACGGTTGCAAACCATAATTGGAATACGGACATGCCGAACCAGACCGCTATGATTGTCAAGGAATTAAGCTTTCCGCCGAGAGCGAAGCCCCAGCCGTAGAAAATGACGGAGCAGATCGCATTTTGGATGATATAACAGCTTAACGACATTTTCCCGGCATGTTCAAGCAGGCGCCAAAGCCCATTCCACTTCGTATATTGTACCATGTTTCCAATGATTGCTATATAGCCCAGGGACAGCAATGGAGCGAATAAATAGCGGACAGGCAAGTCGAATGCTCCGCCAGGAATGAAGACAAGCAGATTTAAAGGCAACCCTACATAAAGTCCGAGCTTCAAAAGCTTGCTGCGCCGTCTTCGGCCGTTCTCGTCCTGAGCGAACACCCCTGAGCGCATAAGACGGACGCCAAGCAGAAATAAAAACACATTCATCGGAATGACGAGGATCGTTTCCAATCGCAGCAAGAGGAAATGAGACAGCCGATATTGAATTTGCTGCAGCCAAGTGCCGTCTCGATATAGAGCGATAATATCGGCAAAGCTGCCCAATGAAATATTGGCATCAATCAGGCCAAGCAGCAGAATGCCTAGAATGAAGGTCGCATGAATGCTGCCGATCGCTTTCATCGTGACGGATATAACGCGGTCGCCGCCTTTAACGATGAAGGCGACAATGATGGCGGTCACCCCATAGCTCATTAAGATGTCATATTCCATGACCAGGGTAAAATGAAGCAAGCCTTCCAAGAACAAGATCAGAGACACCCATATATAGGTTCCCGGCCAAGCTTTTCCTTGGCGCATCGCTTGCCGGTATTTCATCTCCAGTCCGACGCCGAACATGATCGTGAGCAGCCCGAGCAGCTTCCCGTTCACAAGGAATAATACGATCATCCTGACGAGGTCGTTCGCTCCCCACCAACCGGAATGATCGAACGTTGTAATATAAGATAGATCTCCCAAATTCGCGAATATCCAAATGTTTGTCCCGAGCGTTCCCAGGATGGCGAATCCCCGTAAAATATCAAGCAGGCGGATTCTTTCTTTGCGTTGTTCCATAGCGTTCACTCTCTTCTTGTCATAATTAGCGTAATTCCATTGTAACGACGGGAAGACGGACAGAACATTCACATCTGTAAAGAGATGTTGATGACAGGTGTCATATGGCTGCATAAACGAGCGTTTGCTTTGACGGTACAACATCGCAATTCTAAAGAAATGAACGCTACGCCAAACTTATGGTTCGATTCGCAAGCGGAAGAGGAGGCGCAATTTTACACCTCGATCTTCGGAAATTCCGGAATCGGAAGGATAACTTACTATGGCAAGGACAATCGCGATGTGCGCAGGACGCCTGAGGGAACGGTTATGACTGAGGAGTTTCAACTGGAAGGACAGCAATTCGTCGCTTGAAACGGCGGTCCGCCTTTTACACCAAAATCGATATCGAAACGTTACGGAAGGCATACGAGGGAGAGCAATAAGATGCTTGCATAACGAACATAAGGCCATCCCGCATAGGAACCGAGAACGCTTGATAGCAACTGCAAAAATCCATTAATTTAGCGGGAAAAACCATTTTTGGAGCGTAGTACTGCAAAAATCCATTTATTCAGGATCGTTTCTCGCATTTTCCGTTCAATTGGGCAGAAATACTGGAGATTTGCAGCTGCGCGGCCGAAAATCGCCCGAATCCGCTTTTGTAAATGGAAAATTGCAGTTACATGAGTCAATTACATCATACCACTGGCGGCTGACGATCCGTCGGGCGGGCTAACGAAACGGATGCACGCTAATCGCCTGTAAATCACCTTGCTGCTCGTGTAACGAAACTGAAACACGCTAATGAGGGGAGAAAGGCCGTAAAACCGCCGATTTTCAATGAATAACGATGCGTACTTTCGTTAGGATGGGAACGTCTTCATTTTGAGCCGAATAAGGATTGCCAGTTTCGTTAGCGCCAAATGCGCAATAAAGCCAGTACCATCAACGGTGGCCACTTATGACATTGACTTACGTAACAGGGCGAACGCTGCTCAAATCTGTACGCAACCAAAAAAACGGTCGGGACGAGCGCCCCTGGCGGTTTTCCTTGTGAAATATTGGAATCATTTGCTATGATTGGCTTGACGGCAGCTTCTTTTCCTCTCTTGACAGGCCGTACGTTTAGTAGTAACCAAGGAGGCAAATCGATGAATGAACAAGGGCGAGTTCGCCTCAACCAAGTCAGTCCGATCAAAAACAAAGTAGGGAGCATTTTCATCCCGGTACGGAATCTAGAAAAGTCCCGCCGTTGGTATTGCCAAGTTCTAGGGCTGAAAGAAGCCGACTGCGAAATGATGAACGGCCATTTGTGCCCGCTGCCGATGGAGGGAACCGGGCTCGTTCTGGACACGATGCCGAAGTGGGGAGGCGATCGGCCGGATGGAGCCCCTCCCATCGAAACTCCCGCTTTTACGTTCCTGACGGTAGATTTGGAAGGTTCGCTTGCCTATATGAAACAACCGGGCGTGGAACTCGTAACGGAAATCGAACATGATCATTGGTTCGTTGTAAAGGATCCGGACGGCAACAAGTTGATGATTTGCCGCGAATAACGTCAGTCGGCGAAAGATTCTTTTTCGATAGTTGCTTGATGATATCTAATGTTTCCTCCCAGTTCTTATCCGAATGTTCATACATAGTCAAAATCGCAAAGTTGCTTTGTTTTAATTTCAAGACTGTGGCATTAGATCTCGGATATCATGACCAAACCCATCTGATTAAAGCTTTCAAGTCAGTCATTGGAATGACTCCCGATGAATTCCGCAAAAGAAGAGCATCCGGCGGCGAATCGTTGCCGGTAGAAGGAGTATAAGCAGCACCGCTTATTCCTTCCATGCGCGATAGATCTTTTCCGTATACTTGGTGACAGCCTCATCATAATCGGGATATGGATATCCAAGGCTCACTGCCGCGGATTTGGAATATGTTCTGAATAACTCGTAACAAGTGAATAAAGACTGCCACATATTCGGGTAACCGTTCCCGGAATAAGTGGATAGCAAGGCGTCCCAAGTTTCCTTGGGAAGATAACGATCGATAAATTTATAATTTTTCCCCACGCTGAAGGAAAAGCCTTGCTCTGCTCCGATCTGCCATGACATCATTCTTAGCAGATTAGGGCGGGCAATTTCGTTTAAATGGTCAATGGCAAAGAGGATTTCTTGTCTCGCCAATCCTTTGACGACGTAAGTGGAGACCATCCAAAATTCGTTGCAGCAATCGTCAAATGCTCTTGCGGTCGGCTTTTGAATCCAGTATTGGCGGTCGCTTGCGATGACTTCGGTTTTGACGAGAGCATCCTTATCCAGCAGGACTTCCACCAAGCCGTCGCTATTCGCAAAGTAATCTTCGGCTTCGTTTGCCGGAATCAGCGTCAAATCCAATTTATTGCCGTCTTCAAATAGAATGATATAAGAGAACCAATTCCCGAGTTCCGCCGGGAAGAGCTCCATATCCTCGGGCTTTTGCATAATCGCGCGCTTGCCGAACCGATCCAGCCAACGATCGTTTTCTTTAAAAGAATCCATATCGGTCACAAAATAAGAAATATCGTAATCCTGAAACGAATCGCGGGGGATATTTCGGTTCGTGCGCGATCCTTCCAACGTTGCCAGCCGAATTCTATCATCCTTCATAGCAAAATCAACAAACATGCGCATCATTTCTTGCTCGCTTCTCATTTCCAACGTCCTCCAGTCTTAGCCATTTTATTGTAACATTACAAATAGAACCGCTGCAAAGTAGTCCAAAGCTCGAACAGTATAGAGAAAGGGTCATCCCGCCAAGGATGGCCCTTTAAGATTTGCCACCGTTTGCTTCGGTGCTTCGGAATGACATACACACAATTATGTATACGCTTACAAATCGGTTAACGTTTTGTTATGGATGTTAAATCTAGGTTATATATTGGGAAAGTTTTATGTTTTATAATTTTTTTGAAAATATTGCAAATATGACGATAAGGGGGTAACGAAATGAAAAAGAGATGGCTGGGAACAAGTCTGACCGTTCTTCTCTCCCTAAGTATGCTGGCCGGTTGCGGCGGAACGGCGCCCGGGGCGTCCGAATCTCCGGAACCTTCGAATACGCCGGCGGCAAACGAGACGCCGAAGCAAGACAAACCGTTCGCGGGACAAAGCTTGTCGATTGTGACGGCGAACCATCCGTGGGGAGAAGCGATCGTGCCGCTCATTCCCGAATTTGAAGAGGCTACGGGGATGAAGGTGAAAGTCGAAAGCTACTTCGAAGACCAGCTTACCCAGAAGCTGACGGTGCAGTTTACAGCGAGTTCGGCAACGCCGGACGTATTCATGTACCGCCCTCTTCAGGAAGGCAGACTGTTCTTCAAGAACGGTTGGGTTTCACCCTTGGACGAATACGTCAATCGCAACGCGGATTACGACTTTGACGACATCTCGAAAGCGGCGTTAGGTACGACGACGGTCGCCGGCAAGATCGCCGGCATTCCCATTATTACGGAGCAGGAAGTGCTCTATTATCGGAAAGACTTATTGGAAAAAGCGAACATCCAAGTTCCGAAGACGATGGACGAACTGGTGGCCGCCGCGAAGCAGCTGCACGATCCGAAGAATGAAATGTACGGCTTCGTATCCAGAGGCCAGCGTTCGCCGCTTGTTACCCAACTCTCTTCCTTCATTTACTCGGAAGGCGGAGACTTTATGGACGGCGAGAAAGCGACGATCAATTCGCCCGCAGCGATCAAAGCGATGACAACATACGGGACTTTATTGAAGGATTACGGTCCCCCGGGCGTGTTGAATATGTCATGGCCGCAAGCGTTCGGGATTTTCGCGCAAGGCAAAGTGGCCTTCTTGACCGATGCGAACTCCTTATACACGAACTTGACCGATCCTGAGAAATCGACGGTTAGCGAGCATGTCGGCTTTGCGGCATTCCCTGCAGGCGATGCGGGCTCGAAACCGTATAACGTGACGGCATGGGGTTTGGCGATCAACGCCAATTCCAAGAACAAGGAAGCAGCCTGGGCATTCATCGAATGGGCGACCGGCAAAGAAATCGTATTGAAACAGCAGCAAAAAGGAAACCCGGGCGCCCGGGGCTCGGTGTGGAACGATCCGGAGGCGACCAAATCCTATCCTCCGCAGCTTGTCGAAGTAACGAAAGAAGCGATGGCGGGCGGCGTGGACCATGACCGTCCGGTCGTCATCAGCGTAGGGGAAGCGCGCGATGCGGTAGGCGAAATCGTCATGAAAATAATGACGGGCGAGCAAGATATTCAGGCTGCCGCGGACAAAGCGAATGAAACGCTGCAAGCGATAATCGACAAGGATTTCAAGAAGTAGAACATAGGATTGACGGTCAAAGGGTCATGCGGTTGGAATGGCCCTTTGATCGCATCGGAAAGGATGGGAGCGCATGGGTTATAATTGGTTGAACCGCAACTTGAAATGGATTTACATCATGCCTGCGTTGCTATTCGTACTGCTCATGATGCTGTTTCCGATTACCTATACGGTTTGGATAAGCTTTTACGAATGGAGCATGTCCGCGGTAACGCCGCCCCGTTTCGTCGGATTGGCGAACTATGTGGAATTGTTTGAGGACGAACGGTTTCTGGATTCGGTGATCAATACGTTTTATTTCACATTCGTCGCGCTCGTGATTGAAGTTGTGCTGGGCATCGCGATCGCCGTATTATTGAACCGGAATTTCACAGGCAAGAATGTGACCAAAACATTGTTCCTCCTGCCGATGGTGGCGACTCCGGTCGCCATGGGTCTCGTATGGATGCTTATATACGAGCCTTCCATTGGCGCAGCCAATTCATTATTGAAGGCGTTAGGCCTTCAGCCGCAGTTATGGCTGGCTTCCATGACGCAAGTCATACCGTCCCTGATCGTTGTCGACGTGTGGCAATGGACGCCCATGGTGGCGCTGATCCTCATGGCCGGCTTATCCACGTTGCCGGGCGATCCTTACGAAGCGGCCGCCGTTGACGGCGCTTCGTTCCGGCAGAAGTTCGTCCACATTACGCTGCCCTTGTTAAAACCGACGATTATTATCGCTGCGATGCTGCGGCTGATCGATGTGCTCAAAACATTCGATATCATCTACGCTACGACGCAAGGCGGCCCCAACTTCAAATCGGAGACGCTCAACATATACGGATACGTGCTTGGATTCCAATATTTTAAGCTGGGATCGGCTTCGGCGCTGCTCGTGATCTTTTTCATCATTGTATTGGCGTTCACGTTATTGCTGATCTGGTTGAGGAAGCGATTGGGGGTCGGGCAATGAAACCGAAAAAAAGCGCCAGCATCCTATTGTCCCTGCTGACCGTAATTGTGCTCGTTATTTTCGTTTTTCCATTCGTCTGGATGCTGCTCGCTTCCTTCAAGACGCAGGCGCAGATCATGTCGACAAGTCAAACGTTTATTTTTCAGCCCACCGCCAGCAATTACGTCAACGTATTTCAGCAGTACGATTTTTTAAAGTATATCCTGAACAGCATGATTGTGGCCGTCGGCTCTACGATCTTATCGCTGGCGCTCGGCTTGCCGGCAGCATACGCGATTGCCAAATACAAACTGCAGGGCTTCGGTCTCGTCATTTTGGTCGCGCGGATTGTTCCCGGAATCTCGTTTCTGATTCCGTGGTATATTCTCTTTTCCCAGATGCATCTGGTAGACAGCTTTACCTCGCTTATTCTCAGTCATATGCTGGTGGGGCTTCCGTTCATCGTCTGGATTATGATCTCTTTCTTTGAAGCGTTGCCTCACGAGGTGGAAGAGTCGGCGCTCATTGACGGATGCACGCCGCACGGCGTATTCAGGCGCATCGTGCTGCCGATGTCCGGCGCGGGTATTGTGACGTCGTCGCTGCTTTCCTTTATTTTCTCCTGGAACAATTTCATGTTCTCGATTATTCTGGCCGGGGATAAGACCAAGACGTTGCCGATTGCCGTTTTCAACTTTATGTCTTATGCTGAAATTAACTGGGGCGCGTTAATGGCTGCCGCTTGCATCATTACGCTTCCGGTGCTGGTTATCGCATTAATTGCGCAACGTTATGTCGTGGACGGTTTGGCGGCGGGAGCGGTGAAAGGATAAAGGAACGAAATATTGTAATTTTTTCGTAGCCTCTGCAATGGGGCTATTTTCATCTTGAACGACTCGACCGGGCATCGAGTGATCGGAAGCGCACAAAGGAGAGGGCGGCATGTTCAAGTCTAACATTTTCCGTAAAATTGTACTCATGATCTTTCTATTCCTCGTTCCGATCATCATTTTATACAGCATTTCGACGAGCATTAGTACGGAGGTAGTCAAGGAACAAATTCAAACTTCCAACTTGAATCAGTTGACGTTTCTATTGAAACAATTGGATACCAATATCGAGCAGTTGTCAATGTTTCCGATTTTGCTCAGCTACGACCCTTATATTCGGGAATTTATCGATCGAAGGCCGGAACGATTGTTTGACGCGCTCAATGCGGAATATCGCATGATAGAGAAGTTGAGCCTGCAAAGCGTATCGAACGCATGGCAGAACGATCTGGCCGTCATCTTGCCGCGGGAAGGCAAATCGATTTCGTCGAATGTGTTTCAGACCCATCTCAATCAGCAGACGGCAGGCCCGGTATATGTCCAATGGACCTATGCGAAGGAAGGCGCCGGCAAAAGCCAAAGAAATTATTTCGTCCGCGAGATTGGCGAACCGGCAACGGAGTCCTGGCGGCAATCGGCGAAAGCGATATTCCGTGTCAGATTCGACAGCCGCAATCTAACGATGATGCTGGACAGTTACAAGGACGGCAAGGATAACGATCCTTTCCTGTACCATCCTCAGGAGCAGCCGATTTTGAACAGCACATCTTCGGCGGACATGACGAACGAACTGATCTCGCAGCTTGGCGATGAGCAATTAAACGGCATGGAGTCCGGGCAGGAGCTTGTCGTGCTGGACGGCCATCAATACTTGGTAAGCTTTGTGAAATCGAAGCAATTGGATTGGTATCTGATCGACTATGTGCCGTACCAAAGTGTAATCGCACCCATTACCAAAAGCAGAAACTTTTTCTACATTATTCTCGGTCTGCTGCTTATATTAGTCGTTACGGCTTCGTTCTCGCTTTACCGGAATGTGCAGCGGCCGCTGCGCCAGCTTATTCTGAACTTCCAGCGGATGAAGCGGGGCGATTTCTCCGCGCGGATTCGTTATCGGGCGAGGAATGAATTCGACTTCCTTATTTTCCGTTTTAATGAGATGGCCGATCAGATTCAGATTTTGATCGAAAAGGTTTACGCGGAAAAAATTCAATCGCGCGAAGCGACGTTGAAGCAACTGCAATCGCAGATCAATCCGCACTTTTTATACAATTCGTTGTTTTTCATTATCAATTCGGCCATGATGGACGATCGGGAGTCGGTGGTGAAAATGTCGGAAAATTTGGCCGAGTTTTACCGGTATACGACCCGCGTGGAGAAGCAATGGGTGACGCTTGAGGAAGAGCTTGAACTGGTACGGCATTATTTAACGATTCAAAATTTGCGCATGGAACGGCTCGCCTTCGAAATGGACGTGCCGGAGAAGATGCTGGAGCTGCGAGTGCCGCGGCTGATTATACAACCCATCGTCGAGAACGCGATCGTTCACGGCATCGAGAAGACGCCCGGCGGCGGTCTCATTACGATTACAGGCAAACAGGAAGGGGATGCCAATTATATCTTTATTGAAGACGACGGCGCGGGCATGACGCAGGAACAGTTGGATCAACTGCACGCGAGACTGAAGCTTCCGATGTCTGAGGAGATCGGTTGCGGCACATGGAACGTACATCGGCGCTTGCTGTATCGGTTTAGAGGTGACTCCGGCCTCACCTTCGAACGGCTGCCGGAAGGAGGCATACGGGCAACGATTGCCTGGATGGGGAACAAGGGATTCGGAGAATAGGATAGAATCATCGTGACTGGGGGTTCTGAAGATGCAATTGCTAATTGTCGACGATGAATCGCATGTCGTAGATCGGCTATCCGCGACGATCGATTGGCCGTCGATCGGAATCGGCCAGGTGTATCGCGCCTATTCCGCGTATGAGGCGCTTTCGTTGCTGCAGCAATTCTCGATTGATATCGTCATTACGGATATTCAAATGCCGGGTATGACCGGATTGGAATTGATCGGCGAGATAAAACGAAGGTGGACAAGAACGAAATACATTTTGCTGTCGGGTTATTCGGATTTCGAATATGCGAAAGAAGCGATCCATCATCAAGTCGAGGATTATTTGCTGAAGCCCGTCAAGGAGCAGGAACTGCTGGCAACGGTAGGAAGGCTCAAGGACAAGCTGGTTCACGAATGGGAGCAGGTGCTCTCCGTTCGCAATTTGACGCGGACGCTGCGGGAGAACCTCCCTCTGCTCAAAGGAAATTTATTGAATGAACTGCTTCAAGGCAGGCCTATCGAAGAGGCGGTATTGCTTGACCGCATGCAAACGCTGGGGCTGCCCGATATGTCCCGCCGGCATTGCGCATTGATGCTGGTGCGGATGGAGGAGCCTTTTATCGACTATGATTTCTCCAGCGCGTCTCTGATCGAATATGCCATTTGCAACATGGCCGAGGAATTGTTCGAGGGCGCCTTCGAACTATGGCATGCCAAAGACGCCCACGATTATTTGGTTTTCGTCGTCGTCTGCAAGGAGGAAACGGCTGGGGAGGAGGGTTCGCTGCTGTTCGAACGGACCGCTTCCCATTTGCAAACGGTTGTGCGGGAGTTTCTGAAAGGCCATATCTCCGTATTGGTCAGCGGCTGGGGCAGTTTCCCTTCCGACCTGCCCGCCCTGTACAACAGCTGCATATCCGCATCCCGCAAACGCATCGGCAGCGAGCAGGATTTGTTCCTGCGCGTGGCGGAGGATCTCGTCAAGGTAGAAGTCGAATCTCTGCATAGCTTGTATGAACCGCCGACGCTGATCCATATTCTTGAAGCGGGGCGCTGGGACGAATTGGCCGGAAAGCTTGAACGGATCTTCGACGAGCTTGGGCGGAAGTGGTCGGATTCGCAGGAGCATTTGCTGGAAGTGTATTTTGCGATCAGTTCGGCTTATTCCTATATCGCTCACAAGAACGGCCAGTCTTTATCGCAATTGATCGGGGACGATTACGACAAGCTGGTTGCCGGGCGGCCGTTCCGGTCGATCCACCAATTGCGCGAATGGTCGATGCGCATCCTGGAACGGTTGAAGGGGGACTGCGACCGTGAAATGAAGGACAGCCGGACGAGGCTGATCCGGGACATCCATCGATTGATCGAGACAAATCTGTCGCAAGATGTAAGCCTGCAGACAATCGCCGAACATGTCCATATGCATCCGGTCTATATCTCCAAAATATATAAGTTGGAAACAGGCTTGAACCTCAGCGATTATATCGGACAAATCCGCATGGACAAAGCCGCATATTTGTTAAGCAATACGCAAGGGAAAATTTACGAAATCGCCGCAATGGTCGGCTATCAGCGGCCGCATTCTTTCAACCACGCCTTCAAGAAATACTATGGAATGACGCCGCAGGAATACCGGGATAGTCTTTCAACCAAGTGAGCTTAAATAGATAGGTTTACTTGATTTTTTGAACAATGACTTGGAAAAGGACGGTATAATGATGAGAGAGTTATTCGATTTGACAGGCAAAAGGGCCATAATTACGGGAGCGAGCCGAGGGTTGGGCAAAGGGATTGCTGCGGCGCTGCACGGAGCGGGCGCGGAGATCGCCATGCTCGACATATCGGACGATGCGCCGCTAGTAGCGGAGGAGTTAAGCCGGACGGGGGCGCGCGTTCATGCGATTCGATGCGATTTGCTGGATCGGGCCGATCTTGAGCGCGGTTTTGCAGAAGCGCTGCAAGCATTGGGCGGCAGGCTGGATATCCTCGTGAATAACGCCGGCATGCATGATCGCAGGCCATGTCTCGACTTGCCGGTGGAGAGTTGGGATCGGGTGCTGGAATTGAATCTAACCGCCGTCTATCAATTGTGCCGGTTCGCGGGCGCTCTTATGGTTCGGCAAGGAAGCGGGAAAATCATTAACATGGCTTCGATGCTCAGTTTCATCGGCGGTTATCATGCCTCCTCCTATGCGGTCAGCAAGGCGGGAATCGCCCAACTGACGAAGTCGTTGTCTAACGAGTGGGCGATTCACGGCATTCAAGTGAACGCGATCGCGCCCGGCTATATGGCGACGGAGATGAATACCGATTTGATGCAGGACGATGTCCGGCTCCCGCAAGTGAATTCCCGCATTCCCGCGGGCCGGTGGGGCAAGTCGGAGGATTTGGGCGGCATCGGCATTTTCCTCTCGTCGTCGGCCTCCGACTATGTTACAGGCGCGATCATACCGGTGGACGGGGGTTATTTGGCGAGGTAATCCGGGGAGAGGCGTTGCAGGGAAATTTGGGACAGGAGTGATCGATTGATGAAAATTCGCAGCGTCGAGTTGTTTAAAGTGCCGCCGCGCTGGCTGTTTCTCAAGATGGAAACGGACGAAGGCATCGTGGGATGGGGAGAACCTGTCGTGGAAGGCAAAGCCGATACGGTAAAGGCGGCCGTGGAAGAAATGAGCGAATATATGATCGGCAAGGATCCGATGCGGATCGAAGATCTTTTCCAGGTGCTGTATCGAGCGGCGTTTTACCGGGGAGGCCCGATCCTGTCGAGCGCAATATCGGGTATTGAACAAGCGTTATGGGATATTAAAGGCAAATATTATAACGCACCGATCTACGATTTGTTGGGCGGTGCGTGCCGCGATAAAATCCGCGTCTACAACTGGATCGGCGGCGACCGCCCGAGCGATGTGGGCGAGGCGGCCAAACGGCAAATCGCCGCCGGCTTCACGGCCGTGAAGATGAATGCGACGGAAGAAATGCACTATATCGATTCGTTCTCCAAAGTGGATCAGGCGATTGCCCGAATCGCCGCGGTGCGGGAGGCCGGCGGTCAAGATTTCGGGATCGGCATCGATTTTCACGGGCGCGTACATAAGTCGATGGCCAAGATTCTGGCCAAGGAATTGGAGCCGTTCCGTCCGATGTTTATCGAAGAACCGGTGCTGCCGGAGAATAACGAGGCATTGAAGGAAATCGCGCGCTATACTTCCTGTCCGATCGCGACCGGCGAACGGATGTACACGCGCTGGGGCTTCAAGCAGTTGCTGGCGGAAGGGATCGTGGATATTATTCAGCCGGACCTGTCCCACGCCGGCGGCATACTGGAGACGCGCAAAATTGCTGCGATGGCGGAAGCGTACGATATTTCCGTTGCGCCGCATTGCCCGCTCGGCCCGATTGCGCTGGCCGCTTGTTTGCAGCTTGACGCCTGCTCTCCGAACGCCATTATTCAAGAGCAGAGCTTGGGCATTCATTACAATCAAGGAAATGACATTCTCGACTATTTGGTTGACCCGTCCGTTTTCGAATATAAGGATGGCTATGTAAACAATTTGACGCTGCCCGGCCTCGGCATCGAGGTGAACGAGGCGAAAGTCCGCGAAATGGCTGCGATCGGCCATAATTGGCGGAATCCCGTATGGCGGCAGGAGGACGGCACGGTCGCGGAGTGGTAGGCAATGGCGTTGGCGTTGCATCGAAAAAGGCTGCGGATTCGAGTTCATTGGAAGTTGCCATGTGTGATTGGCCGGCAATCACCGTGTTGAAGACGAATTCCTGCAAAAACGGATGGATTTGCCCAACTAAACAGGAAATGAGGCAAAAAGCCTGCGATTGGAGTCAATTTCATCATACCGCTGCACCGCTGGCGATCCGTCGAGCGGGCTAACGAAACTAGAACACGCTAATAGCCTGTAAATGGACCCCATTGCTGGTGTAACGAAACTAGAACACGCTATTGAGGGGAGAAGGTTGGTAAACCGGCCGATTTCCAATGAATAACGATTTGTACTTTCTTTAGGGTGGGAACGTCTTCATTGCGAGCCCAATAAGGATTGGCAGTTTCGTTAGCGCCTAGGTCCGCGCGGATCGCCTTGGAAAACAGGAAGCTATCCCCTTCTATATCCGCAATAAAGCAGATTACATCATCGGAGGAGAAGGATGAAATTGACTTAAAATGCAATGCAATTACTCAATGTGGCGTTGCATCGAGAAAGTAGTATCCGGACCGTACGGCCGTTATTATGCGTCAAAATCGCTTATTCCCAGTTTAGGGGAACACTGGTTCCGTTAATCATTCGTCGGAGGGCTTGTTTTTGAGCTTTTGCCGCGAATAAAGGATCGTCTGTCCGCAAACGGTCCGAAATCGGACCGTTTGTCACAATTAAACGTATCCCGTGTCCGCGAATTTGGAGCAGGGCGGCAGACGATGTTATTGGTTTATATTCTTGCCCATGATTATTATTTGATGTAAAAGAAAAACAATAAGATACAAAAAAGACATAAGAAAAAAGGAAGGTACAATGACTCAGGAACTCACAGGATGGAACTTCGACAACAGTTACGCCCGTCTGCCGGAACTGTTCTTTTCCAAGGTCGACCCGACTCCCGTACATTTGCCGAGGCTGGTTGTTCTTAACGATCGATTGGCGGCGTCTCTCGGATTAAACCCCGAAGCGCTGCGCAGCGGGGACGGCGCAGCGATGCTTGCCGGCAATCGGATTCCCGCAGGCGCCGAGCCTCTTGCGCAAGCGTACGCAGGGCATCAATTCGGGCATTTCACGATGTTAGGGGACGGGCGTGCGCTGCTGCTCGGCGAGCAAATCACCCCTGCGGGCGAACGGTTCGATATTCAACTGAAAGGTTCGGGAAGAACGCCATATTCCCGACGAGGCGACGGCCGGGCGGCGCTTGGGCCGATGCTGCGCGAATACATTATTAGCGAAGCGATGCATGCCCTTGGCATTCCTACGACCCGCAGTCTGGCGGTGGCAACAACCGGCGAGTCGATTCTCCGCGAAACCGAGCTGCCCGGCGCGGTTCTGACCCGTGTAGCTGCCAGCCATCTGCGCGTCGGGACGTTTCAATACGTTGCAAAATGGGGGACGGTTCAGGATCTTCGGACCCTTGCTGATTATATACTGCAAAGGCATTTTCCGGATTTCGGCCCCATCGGGAACCGTTATCTCTTTTTGCTGCAAGAAACGGTCAAGCGCCAGGCTGCGCTCATTGCCCAATGGCAACTGGTCGGTTTCATTCACGGGGTGATGAACACCGACAATATGGCTCTTAGCGGAGAAACGATCGATTACGGGCCCTGCGCTTTCATGGATGCGTACGACCCGGCGACGGTGTTCAGTTCCATTGATACGCAAGGCCGTTACGCTTATGGAAATCAACCGTATATTGCCGCTTGGAATCTCGCGCGATTCGCCGAAACTTTGTTGCCGCTGCTGCATGACGACGAGGCGCAGTCTATCACAATGGCCGAGGATGCGCTATCGGATTTTGCCTCGTTGTTTCAGCGGAATTGGCTCGCAGGCATGAGGGCGAAGCTGGGGATTTTTAACGAAGAGCGGGAGGACGAATCCTTGATCGGAGACCTGCTCGGTATGATGCAGAAGTATCGTGCGGACTATACCAATACGTTTCTAGCCTTAACCTTTGACAAGATGGAGGACTCGGATTTATCTTGCGCTGCGGAATTCGCTTCATGGCATGAGCTCTGGCAGGCGAGGCTGAGTAGGCAGCAGGAATCGCAAGCCTCCTCGCATCAGTTGATGCTTGGCAGCAATCCCGCGCTCATCCCCCGCAACCACCGGGTGGAAGAGGCGCTGGAAGCCGCGGCGGAGCGAGGAGATTACAGCGTGATGGAACGGTTGCTTCATGTGCTTTCCAACCCGTACGCGCACTCTCCCGAACAGGCGGAATATTCCGCGCCGCCTGCGCCGTCGAACCGGCCTTACCGAACGTTTTGCGGCACCTGACATTTCCTCTTCGCAAGCGGCCCTCTCTTTTCAGGGGGGGGCGCATTTGCATTTATTCGACAAATAATTAGAGATCTCAACAAATTTAGGGCTAATCTACCTAATCGTCAAACCTATTTCAATATATACTAAAGGTAATTTTGTTTCAAAAAATTCAATATATTCTCGTATGATAATAGCAAACTCGTTGAAAGACGGGGACGCAAAGCTACAGGGGCTAACGGATTGTCCAATGCCAGCCAGCTGCCGAATACGATGGAAAACTCCGTCTGTTGGCGCATGTTCGTTTATGGATGGAGTTTTTTATTTTTTAAAAAAGGAGTAAGGCAAGGTGGTGATTACAGCAAAGATTTTAATAAAGACTTATAAAATTGGCCGGTAGGGAGGGAAACTATTGAAGGCGAAAATAATAGCAAATCGGATTTTTAAAATTTTGATGGCTTTTCTCATCATTTTCTCGTATCCAATGCTGCCTTTGCACAATCAAAATGCAAGTGCGGCTCCTGCGGATGGGAAGTGGCTGACTTACAAGTTGGATGAGTTTTCACCCAGTACGATTAATCAATTGTTTACTTTAAATGGTCGTGCGCAAGTTCCTGCCGGGGCCAATTTTATCCGATTGACGCCGACAGCGACAGAACAAAGCGGGGCAGTTTTTAACAATAAAGAAATTTGTCCTGTAAACAATTACTCATTCAGTACGGCTTTTTCATTTGAAATGAGGAATCCGAGTCCTGCAGGTGCAAGCGACGGGCTGACCTTTACCATTCAGACCGGTACAACCAGTCAAGACGCAGTTGGAGGCGGACTTGGGTTTTATGGCATTAAACCTAGTTTTACGGTTAAGTACGATACCTTCCAAAACCCTGGTTACGATCCTTCTGCAAACTACGTTGGACTCGCAGAAAATGGGCCGCTCGAAAATAAGGATGGCTGGTATACGGATTTGGATGAGTTTAATAGGGATCATGGCACCAATTTTAAATTATCTGACGGAAACCGGTATTATACATGGATCGACTATGATGGTTTAACTCAGAAAGTTCAGGTTCGTCTAGGTATTTTGCCGGATCGGGAAAGTTCTTCTTTAATATTGGATGTAGACGGTATCGATCTTGGTACGATTTTTGACGGGGGAACGTACCATGCCGGTTTTACCGCATCAACCGGATACCCAAATTACGAGAACCATGATATCCATAGCTGGTACTTTATCAATGACTACGCTCCTATTGAAACACTCGATCCGCAAAATGATTACAAACAAGCGCCGAGCAGTTTGGAGTTAACGACGGAAGCGGCCGATGAGCAGGGAGAGCATCAAGTAACGGTAACGCTGCTTGATCCGCTGGGCAATCCGGTTTCCGGCGCTTCGCTGGAAGCACTGACTGCAACTTCAGGCAATCTAACCGGGCCGAACGGAGAATCCGTAACCGAGTTATTATCCGATGCGAATGGGAAGATTCATGCCGTCTTAAAAAATGCCGATCGATCTCAGGACATTACGATCTCGGCGAAGACCGGTTGCGCTACGGCTTCCGACACGATTCCGGCTTCTAACGAACCGCCAATCGGTTCGGTCGTTGTCGCTGAAAAATCGGTATCTCCGGAGGGAGAAGTATTTGTCGGGGATGAACTGACCTATGAAGTGAAGGTTAAAAATGAAGGCGGTGACATTGCGGCAGATGCTGTCTTTGAAGATGTCATCCCTGCAGGAACAGAATATATCCCGGGCACCATGAAAATTGTCAGCGGGGCAAGCGCCGTCAATTTGACCGATGAGAACGACCAGGACGCCGGATATTTTGACGGTAATAAAGTCATCATCCGACTCGGCGACTTGCCGAACACGGCCAATTTGCCTGACGGAATCATCTTACAATTCAAAGTCAAAGCGTTGGCAAGCCATGTCGGCGAGCCGGTCGCCAATAAAGCGATTGTAAGCTATAAAAACTTACTAATTGGTGAAGATGCAACGGCCGAGTCCAATGAAGTGACAACACCGGTCGAATATAGAGTACCGCAATTAGAAGCTGAAAAAAAGGCTGCGCTGCTTGAAAAAGCGGAAGGAAACACGGATGACGAGCATCCGGAAGCGGGCGATACGATTCTGTATACGATTCAGGCACGGAATACGGCCGCGGGCAGCCTGATTGAAAACCTCGTGATCTCCGACGTCATTCCGGAAGGTCTGGAATACGTGCCGGGCACGTTGAATGTTGACGGTACGCCGGTAAGCGATGCACAGGACGGGGATAAAGGCCACTATGCGGACGGACAAGTCTTTGCCCAGTTCGGAGATGTCACCGATACGGTGTGGCATACGGTGACGTTCCAGGCGAAAGTGTTGGCCGGACAAGCGGGCAAAGATATCCGGAATGTAGCTGTGATAAGCGGCGATAATGTCGGCACCCCGAGTACGCCGGAAGAAGTGGTTGAGGTTTATCCGCGGGCCGTTGCACTGGAGTCGAATAAGTCGGCAACGCTGCATGCGAAAGCGGACGGCAATACGGATGCGGATCATCCGGAAGTCGGGGATACGCTGCTGTACACGATTCAGACGCGGAACACAGTCTCAGATAGCTTGGTGGCCAATCTGACGATTACGGACGTCATTCCGGAAGGTCTGGAATACGTCCCGGGCACGTTGACCGTAGACGGAACCTCGGCGAGCGATGCTCAGGACGGAGATAAAGGGCACTTTGCGGACGGTCAAGTCTTCGCCCAGTTCGGGGATGTCACGGATACCGCATGGCATACGGTGACGTTCCAGGCGAAAGTACTGCCTGGCCAAGCGGGCAAAGATATCCGGAATGTGGCCGTGGTGAGCGGCGACAATGTCGGCACTCCGAGCACGCCGGAAGAAGTGGTTGAGGTTTATCCGCGGTCCGTTGCGCTGGAGTCGAATAAGTCGGCATCGCTGCATGCGAAAGCGGGCGGCAATACGGATGCGGACCACCCGGAAGTGGGCGATACGCTGTTGTACACGATTCAGACGCGCAACAAGATAAGCGATAGTTTGGCGACCAATCTGACGATTACGGACGTCATTCCGGAAGGTCTGGAATACGTGCCAGGCACGTTGACCGTTGACGGAACCTCGGTCAGCGATGCTCAGGACGGGGATAAAGGCCACTATGCGGACGGACAAGTCTTTGCCCAGTTCGGAGATGTCACCGATACGGTGTGGCATACGGTGACGTTCCAGGCGAAAGTGTTGGCCGGACAAGCGGGCAAAGATATCCGGAATGTAGCTGTGGTAAGCGGCGATAATGTCGGCACTCCGAGCGAGCCGGAAGAAGTGGTTGAGGTTTATCCGCGGGCCGTTGCGCTGGAGTCGAATAAGTCGGCATCGCTGCATGCGAAAGCGGGCGGCAATACGGATGCGGACCACCCGGAAGTCGGGGATACGCTGCTGTACACGATTCAAACGCGCAACACAGTCTCAGATAGCTTGGTGACCAATCTGACGATTACGGACGTCATTCCGGAAGGTCTGGAATACGTGCCGGGCACGTTGACCGTAGACGGAACCTCGGCGAGCGATGCGCAGGATGGAGATCAGGGCTATTATTTGGCCGGTCAAGTGTTTGGCCAATTCGGCGATGTAACGGATACATCTTGGCATACGCTCGAGTTCAAAGCCATCATCAAATCCGGGCAGGCTGGGAGAGATATCCACAATGTAGCTTTGGTAAGGGCCGACAATATTGGAACTCCAAGCAGGCCGATATCGAAAGTAAAGGTATATCCGCGGCACCCGTTCATTGAAACGGAGAAGACGGCCGCCAATCTGGAATCAGGCAAGAGCACGTTTGAAGTCGGGGATACCGTTGCATATACGATCCGCGCAAGAACGGTGGTAAGTGATACCTATATCGCGAATTTGACGATTACGGACACGATACCCGAGGGATTGGAATATGTTCCCGGCAGCTTGAAGGTGGATGGCGTTTCTGTAACGGATGACGAAGGCGATGATCGCGGACATCACGTCACCGGCGTGGTGTACGGCGGATATGGCGACATCTGGGATATGGATTGGCATACGCTGGAATTCCATGCTGTCATCCAATCCGGACAAGCCGGTCAGACGATCAAAAATACCGGTACAGTTACCGGAGACAACATCGGCGAACCCGGAAGGCCGGCAGAAGTGATCGTCGTAGAGGAAGACGGGACGGTGGTCACACCGCCGCCTGTGGTCACACCGCCTGATGAGGTTACACCACCGTCCGGGGGGACGCCGCCCGTGACCGTTCCGCCCGTAACACCACCGGCCCCTGTGATCGAATCCAGAAAAACCTCAAGGGATATGGATGGCGGCAGCATTGAGGTCGGCGACACGATAGAGTATACGATTATGGCGCGCAACACCGTTTCCGGCAGCCGTGTTTCGAACATGGTCATTGCGGACGAATTGCCGGCAGGTTTGGCCTATATGCCAGGCACATTGAAAGTCGACGGCCATCCGGTAACGGATGAAGCGGATGGTGACAATGGTTATTATGCTACCGGTAGAGTCGTCGGAGAAATTGGCGATGTAACGGATACGAACTGGCATACGATTGTGTTCCAAGTTCGGGTCGAGCCGGGCCAAGCCGGCCATAAGATCAAGAACGTCGGTGAAGTCTCTGCGGATAATGTTAGTGTACCGGGAGAGCCCTACGAGGAGATCGTCGTTGCCGGAGAGACTGACAACGAGAACGAACAACCGGGCCAACCGGGCGAGTCGGGGGAGACAGAAACAGCCCAAACAGCTCCGACTGATCCGACTTCCGAGCAGCCTTGGGAATCTACAAGCATAGGGAAGGGCACGGAAAGAAGCATCAAGGACAATGGTCTTCATTACCTGCCCAAAACAGCGACCAATATGTATACTTATTTATTGGCAGGGGGCATGCTCCTGATTGCCGGCATGTGGCTGATCAGAAGAAAAAAGACCGATAAAAAGAATGCCTCGTAGCAAAAACGAAAAATGCAGCTCTCTCCTTCGGGAGACGGGCTGCATTTTGCATAGGATCGATTCCTGGCAAAACGAAACGGCCTCAGTCCAATGAAGGACCAAGGCCGTGTTGCATGATGATACTTTCATGCTGCTTTGTTCTAAGCCTTCGCGAGCCTTTTGCTTACAACAACCATCAATGCCGCCAAGCCGAGGAAATACATGCGCTAATCCATTACAGCGATGTACTCGGTACGGCCGGCGCCATATTCGGATTGGGTTACTACATTGTTGTCAGCCTTATTACCAGCGGCATGAGTTACCTTCATAACGATTCATTAGCAACGATGCCTGAGTGGCTTGTCCTTGCCTATAAGGCGACGGACACCCGCAATGGATACCCGTCATTTTCCGCTTATGATGCCGCCTTTTCCATCAACTGCTGAACCAAACCGAAGGTCCCATCCAGCCGCTTGGCGCGACGGCGACATATTTATACGTTCCGGCAGGTTGATTGCCCAAGTCCCTGGAGCCCTGATGAATATCATGTCCGGGTCGCCCGCCTTCTTCGCTGAAGGAATCGATAAGCACTTCGCCGCTCGTCGTTACTCTGTAAATATAAATAGACATGTATCCGCCGATATGCGAATCATAGGCCGCATAGTGGGCCGTAAGTTTACCGCCTTGGTGTATGTAGGTTCCCGTTTGTTGATCGGCGAACGCAGTCGAGGCAAAAACGAGTAGCATGACAAACACCAGTAAAACCACTTTCATTTTTTTCATTACCGAACTCCTCCTTAGAATGGGGTTAGTGAATAAAGCATGTAAGATGTATATGTAAAAAATTACCTATGATTCCTCGGATAACTTCTCATCATCACTTTACGTTCCCAAGATGAGGGCTTATATAAGCGGGGAAAGGAAGATCGCTCTATTCGGCCAGTGGTTGCGATCTTCTTGCTGCATTGATATCCATTGGATCGAATTTTGCTGATACAAGTTGTATAAATACAACCTCTACGAAGGCTGGGAGGCAGGGACTATGTGACCGATTCCAATCGCCGAGGAGGAAATTCCAATCAATGAAATAATTCGAAGAATGATATGCGGGGCCCGGAATGCGGATAAGGCCTTCAAAGTGAAATCGGAATTGAAACAGCGGCAGTTATCATATCTTTCAAGGCGTCCCTTCGAACGCCCTGAAACCGTCCTATGACCCGATCTAACGTTTGCCTCCGGGCATCTCTTGAATGCGGCAATTATGGAAGGCGGTCAGTTTCCACTCTCCGTTACGCTTCACGGCCACATTCGTATTAATCGAGCCTCTGTCGTTCGGGTCCTCGGAAGGATTGGCCAAACGCACCTCCCCGATTGCATGGACAATCGCCACGTCCGGCGTAATGAAGCGCGGCTGCAAGCCGGAAGCTGCTCTGGATTCCAACACCGAGCCTTTCAGCGGACCGTTGAATAACCATTCGTGCGTATTGGCGATCTGCTCCCTCCCTTTGAGATGCTGTCCCGCAAACGTCACATAATCCGCGTCCTCCGTAAAGCAGTCGCCGTATGCCGCGCCATCCCCCTTATTCCAGGAGTCGGTTAGCTTTGCAAATAATGCTTGGATAGCCTCCGCATCTTCTCGATTTGCCATTCGAATCGTTCCTCTCATCGTAAATTTTTTCTGACATGCTATCGCCCTATGGTATACTGGTAACTAAGAAATGCTTAACAAACAAATTTGCTTAACGAATATAATATGGAGGTTTCGCCATGTCAAGCAACAATGATCCTTCCGCATTATCCAACCCTACAACTTTACAACAAGCTTTACTTAACGAATTGCGCCAAAACAGCGCCCGAGCCGTTATGCTTCATCAACTCATCTCCGAGAAACTAGGCCTGAACGCCACCGACCATAAGTGTCTCGACTTCCTGATGCGCACCGGTCCCGTTACGGCCGGTCAATTGGCGCAGTTGACGGGTCTAACAACGGGAGCGGTGACAAGCGTAATCGATCGTTTGGAACAAGCCGGGTATGTAATGAGGGACAAGGATCCGAACGATCGAAGACGCGTCGTGGTCAAACCGGTTCCGGACGGTTCGGACCGGATCTCGCCCATGTTCGAATCCATCGCTCAATCGACGCTGGCGTTACTATCGCAATACAGCGAGCAGGAGACGCAGCTGCTTCTTGACTTTATTAGACATTGCAATGAAATCGCGTTGGCTGAGATGAACAAAATGAACCATGAATCTACATCGCGATGAGAATGACGGACAACACCGGCATAAGCAAAGCGTTGATCACTCCGCAATTTCCGAATGGTTAGTCGGATAGTACACTAAATGCAAGCCAAGCTTTTGGTGGCAGAGAAGGAGGTTGCGGAAGGTGCGGAGTTAGCGGACCATGACCAGGTTACAGCAAGAATGCGGAGGAAAGTGAATGCCTCCCCAAAAAAGTAGAGTAAGGTATACGCCGGCAGCAGTGGACGACATGGATGAAATTTTCTCGTATATATCCGAGGATAACCAGCAATACGCCGAGAAGATGTTAGACAAGTTGAACGGTGAAATTGGTGGACTTGATGATTTTACTAATTATCTGGTGTTCTACAGAATCGTTAATGACGAAGTGATCATTCATCGTCTCCTGCATAGCCGAAGAAACGATTTGCGGGAGCTGTTTTAAGGGAACAACCGCAAAAACCCGTAAGAAGCCACTTTTTTCAAAGTGTCCATCCTACGGGGCCGCAGTTCAAGGGGTTATATCATATTATTTTGTATAGTTGTCGAAATAACCTTGTATAAACACAATCGGTGTGCCTTTATCTCCGCTTCCCGAAGTTAAATCGGAGAGGGAACCGATAAGATCGGTAAGCTTTCTGGGTGTAGTGCCTTGCGCTTCCATCGATCCGACAAGATCGGAACCTTTATTGTTAATGTATTGGGATATAGCTTGTTTCAGGTCTTCGCCTCTTAAGTGCGCAAAGTTGTTATCCGCAAGATATTTCAACTTCACTTCATTAGGCGTACCGTCAAGTCCTGATGTGTATGCCGGCGATACAACGGGATCGGCAAGCTCCCAGATTTTCCCTACCGGGTCTTTAAATGCTCCGTCTCCGTAAATCATGACTTCAACATGTTTGCCGGTCTTTTCTTTGAGCAACTGTTGTATTGTATCAACGATAGGCTGGCAGTTGCGCGGGAACAGTTTCACACGATCTTCTGTCGATTTATTTGAGCCTAGCAGACCGTATGCTTCATTATATCCGCTGCCATGAATCGGTTCCGATAATATGTTATCGAGGGAATAGATTTTAACTCCGCCATTAGCCTTTAATATTTTCTTCGTTCTGAATCTTGTATGGATATCGCAAGTCAGAACACTTTTTGTGTAATCCAGAATGGTCTTTGGATGATTTGAGAATATAACTTCGCATGCAACCCCGTATTCTTCAACTAACGATTTATAATAATCAATATAATCAACACCGGTAAAAGGATGCTTTTTGTATCCGAAATGGTTGCGGAATTGTTGTTCCGTTAAAACATCGGTCCAAGGATTGATTCCTTTTTCATCAAGCATGTCTAGATCCACCAAGTGGTTGCCAACTTCATCGGATGGGTAGCTAAGCATTAAAACCATTTTTTTAACGCCTTTTGCGATACCGCGGAGACAGACTGCAAAACGATTGCGACTTAAGATCGGGAATATGACACCAACCGTGTCTTCTCCAAATTTTGAACGAATATCTTGAGCGATATGATCGATCGTAGCATAATTGCCTTGAGCCCGGGCAACGATGGACTCCGTGACAGTCACGATGTCTTTATCATGAATTGTAAATCCTTCCGCTTCTGCAGCCTTGAGAACACTATTTACGACAATTTCCTCGATGTTGTCCCCTTCATTTATGATTGGGCAACGAAGGCCCCTAACAACCGTTCCGACCGTTCTTTCCAATAGAATCGCTCCTTATAAGCATTAAAGTTCATACCCATTTTATATTACGGCGTGCCTACTTGTACTATACATCGGTTGAATGGTATAAGTAAAATGGATATATTGAATGATGGATATAAGAGGTGTTTATATGGTAAGTAAATTAGATTTATATAAAGTATTTTACAGGGTAGCAAAAAGCGAAAGTTTTTCAAACGCCGCCAAAGGCCTTTATATGACACAACCGGCTGTTAGCCAGGCGATCATGCAACTGGAACGAGAATTAGATATTCGTCTTTTTAATAGAACGCCTAAAGGGGTATCGTTAACCAATGAAGGGAGTCTTTTATTTGAATATGTAAATTCGGCGATTCATTTACTTGATGCCGGGGAAGAAAAAATGTTAGAATTTAAAAATTTAACGGCAGGGGAATTAAAGATCGGTGTGGGAGACACGATTTCCAGATATTTTTTACTTCCGTATTTAGAAGCTTTTCATAATCATTATCCGAATATAAAGCTAAAGATTGCTAACGGTACAACATTAGAGCTCTGTTCCCTGTTAAAATCGGGAGAGGTAGACATTGCAATTTGCAATTTTCCGCTTGATGACCCTGCATTAGAACGAAGACCGTGTATTGATATCCATGATATTTTTGTTTGTGGGGAGAAATACAAAAATCTATTATCTAAACCGGCAGGCCTTGATGAAGTGGCAAAATTGCCATTAATATTACTGGAAACCAAATCAAATTCCAGAAGGTACGTAGAGGAGTATATGATATCGAAAGGGATAAGGATTTCGCCGGAATTTGAATTAGGCTCGCATGATTTATTATTGGAGTTTGCCAGAATCAATTTAGGGATTGCCTGTGTGACGAAAGAATTTTCACAAGAGTATTTAAATAAAGGATTGCTGTTTGAAGTAGAACTAACGGAGGAAATTCCCAAGAGAAGCATAGGAGTATGTTTTTTGAAAAGTGTACCTCTATCCATAGCTTCAACAAAATTTGTCGAGATCATGGAAAGTAAAATTGGGATTTAATGAAAGGACATAACCATGAAAAAACGTTTTCTAGACATACTTGTCATTTTAGCGGGAGCATTCATTTTTGCTTTGGCTATCAATTTATTTGTTATTCCGAACGAGTTCGGCGAAGGCGGGGTTACGGGGATCACCATCATTCTTTACTACCTGTTCGAATGGTCTCCGGGGCTGGTCAGCTTGATTGTAAACTCGATTTTGTTGATTGTAGGCTATAAATTTTTGGATAAGAACACGACGGTATATACCATTATTGCGGTCGTATTCAATTCGCTGTTTTTGCATCTTACGAAGGATTGGCGTATCGCCTCTGACGAACTCATCATCAACGCCATATTCGGGGGAATATTTACGGGCGTCGGCATAGGCTTGATTATTCGGGTTGGCGGAACGACTGCGGGGACCACCATTCTAGCCAGAATCATGAATAAGTATCTCGATTGGAACGTCAGCTATGCGCTTTTGTTTTTTGATTTGATCGTCGCGTTTTCTTCTTATTTTATTATTGGCGCGCAAAGCCTGATGTTCACCATTGTCATGCTCTATATAGGAACCAAAGTGATGGATTTTATTATTGAAGGCGTGAACCCTAAAAAGGCCGTTACGATCGTATCCAAAGAGCATCATACCATTGCCGAACAAGTCAATGTCGTAATGGATCGCGGCGTTACCGTCTTCTACGGACACGGGCATTATACGAAAATGCCGAAAGAGATTCTTTACATTGTGATTAGCAAACAGGAAGTGAGTTTGCTTAAAAAAATTGTTAAATCGATCGATAAAGAGGCGTTCATTACCATTCATGACGTGCGCGATGTGTTTGGCGAAGGGTTCGTGGATATTGCGAAGTAAATCCCAGCATCGGATTCATTCGTCGTAATCCTGCCCGTTGTTGTTGATTTTCATTTTATCCTCCAATTCGAAAATCAGTTCATTGGCCATCCGTTTGTTTAACTGATAGGTTTTGTACTCGCCAAGGCCGGCGGCAAGCTCTTTGATCTTGGCAATTTGCGTATTTGTCGGCGGCTGCAGCTCAACCATCCGCTCGTAGTTTTGATATGCCGCTTTGACGGCTGTTTCCGGGGAAAGCAAATCGATGATCTCGTATAAGGCGACGGCTGCGTCATTAACCGATAGACCGTATCCCGAATCGGTCGATAGCATGAACCGGTCCGGATACCGCTCCATCAGCGGGATGAAGTCCTGCAGCGTATAGGTGCTTTCGGGATTATAAGCATTAAACCCTGGGAAAAAATCGATATACAAATTCGGATGTTTTGCCAATAGCGTCTCTAGATTATCGGGAGAGTTATAGGCGTTGGCATGCGCAAAAATAAACAGCGTATCCGGATGCCGCTCCATCGCTTCCTCCAGATGCCGGATCGGCGAACCGTTGGGCGGGTCGATGTGCAGCAGAATCGGAACGCGGTATTGGGCCGCCAAATCGTAAATTTGCGGCAGATTGCCGTCATTCGGATGCTCGGACTTCCACTTCAAATTGGAGACAATCGGCGAATAGGTAGACGCGGCGGCAACCTCTCCGATATTTAAGTAGCCTTGTTCCAGCTTCTCTTGAACGATGGAAAGCCCCTCGTCTTCATAGATGGGGAATCCGGCAAAGGAAGGATAGATTCGGGAAGGATCGTTGCGGTATAGATCCCAAGCGTATTGATCCGTGAACTGGGCGCTCGGCTCGGAGATATCGCCGAATAAGACGAGACGATCGATGCCGTACGCCCCCCATTTGTCCACGGCGCCGGAATTTCCCGCGTCATGATTGTGAATGTCGATCAACGTCAAGTCCTTATACAGCTCGGGCAGGCTCATGCCGGTGAGGTCCGTTTGCCGAATGGACCGAATCCATTCCGTTTCGTCCCGGGGCTCGTACGTTGCGATAGGCTCTACGGCAACCTCCTTGTTCGCACCGGGGACCCCGCATCCGGTTAAAACCAAAATAAACAGTTGCAGCGCGCAGATTGCGGATTGAATTTTTTTGCGAGACATATTCTCTCCTCCATAACCGGCATTATTTACCATATTATAGATTTAATATGACGCATAAAGGTTATAGATACAACTGTTTTTTTTGGCGTTTCCGTCAGCCTTTTTACTTCATGCGGTTCGTCGTTGCTTCGAAAAACTTCTTTCCCTCCGCAGATTCGCCGCGGAAATGATCCAATGAAACGCCCAACCGGGCGATATGCCCGTCGGCCGCCTGCTGCATCCATTCCAGCAACGCGGAAAGTTTGCAATTCCTGTTATAATCTCTGTCGATGGCATGGATAATTTGCCGCTGGACGATAAGGAGTTTCATCGATGGGAAGCGTTGGACGAATCGGTTTTTTGCCGAATCGATTCTGCATGGCGCTTCAGTTGTGGTAAACTATGTAACAAGAATATGCGGCCGCAGCCGGAGCGGGAGAGGATGATACGATTGTTTGCGCAGGAGCGGCATCGGTTGATTATCGACAGATTGAATGAAAACAAAACGATTCGCACATCGGAGCTGATCGAAGCGTTCGGCGTTTCGTTCGAAACGATTAGGCGCGATCTGGAATACTTGGAAAGCAAGGGGCTGCTCCAAAGGGTGCATGGCGGAGCGATTCTGAGAGAGCTCGATTACAGCCATGAAATTCCGCTGCCGATCCGCGAGTCCATCTACCGGGAGGAAAAATCGGAGATCGCCCGAATCGCGGCAAGATATGTCGAAGACGGAATGTCCGTCGCGCTTGACGTCAGCACGACCAACACGTGGATTGCAAAGGAACTGAAGGCGAGATGCAAACGGCTCACGATTATTACGAATTCGCTGGTCATCGCCAACGAATTGATTTCGATGCCCGATTATACGCTGATTCTTATCGGCGGCACGATTCGGCACGAGGAACAGAGCCTGGTCGGGGGCTTGGCGGAAGAATTCGCCGCCCGGTTTTATGCCGATTTGTTCCTGATGAGCTTGAGCGGCGTTACTTTGAAAGAGGGCATTACCGATAATGCGATCGGCGAGACGCAAATCAAGAAGATCATGCATACCAACGCGAAGCGTACGATTGCGCTGGCCGATAGCAGCAAGTTTGAACAGATATCCTTGATTCGTGTGTGCGGTTGCGAGGAAGTCGAGCGGTTTGTAACGGATTCCAGGATCGACCGTAAGCTGGTCGAACGATATAGGCAGGAAGGCATCGAGATCGTTTATGAGTGAGGAATGCAGCATCTAGCGGTTCTTGGCGGAAGCCGGGAACCTTTTTTTGTTGCCGTATGTAAGGGGAAGGGTTGTATTTTTCTGAGAATGATATTGTATTTGTGTGCATTTGTGTGGTAATATGTTGGGAGAAAGCGAGAGAGCTGGTGATTGATGATGTTTGCTGTATCTTTTGCCCTTGTTCTATGTTCCGGTTTGGCGCATGCGGTTTGGAATATGTTTGCCAAGCAAAGCACCGATAAACCGGTATTTTTATGGGCGATCTACATGCCGGCGGCAATTCTGCTGCTTCCCGTACTGATTAACGAATTATATGCCGCCGATTTGACGTTAACCGAATGGCTGACGATCGGTTCGTCGCTCGTGATGCAGGGCGTTTATTCGATGCTGCTTGCGCAGACTTATAAAGCGGGCGATTTATCGCAGGTGTACCCGATCATGAGGGGGACTCCTACGCTGCTGGCCCCGGCCGCCGGCGTCCTGCTGTTGGGCGAGTCGATGCCCGCATGGGGCTGGCTCGGCATTGCCTGCATGCTGATCGGCTTTGTTGTCATGGTCGGACGCAAGCCCGGCCAAATGCGGGACAAGCCGTCGATTCGCCCGGTCCTGCTTGCTTTAGGCGTCGGGCTCTGCATAACGTCGTATACGCTGATCGACAAGGTCAATCTGCAATACTTATCCCCTCTTGCGCTGCTTGAGGTCACGAATATCGGTTTCGTGCTCGGCTTGACCCCGGCGGTCTTTCGTCCGGGGCGGCTCATGGGCGTGATTCGCAAACATATGAACATCATTTGGATTGGAGCGATTTTATCTCCTGGTTCGTATTTGCTGTTCCTGTTCGCGGCCAGAAGCGCCAACGTTTCCGCGATCGCCCCGATGCGCGAGGTGGGAATCGTGTTCGGTACGCTGCTCGGTTTGCTCGTATTAAAAGAAGCGCAAGGCGTGCGAAGAATGACAGCTTCCGCCGTTGTTGTGACCGGAATTATAATCATTGCCTTCTCGGGCATTAAGTAATTGATCTTAGGATAGGAGGACTCGCCTTATGGCAAACAAAGTGGTTATCATCGGCATCGACGGGGCCGGCAACTTCATTAAGGATGCCGAAGTCCCGCATATGCATGCGCTTCTGCGGAAAGGGGCGTACACGTACGGGGCTCAAACGGTATTTCCCAGTATCAGCGCGGAATGCTGGGGTTCCCTTCTCTACGGAGTCGATCCCGGCAAACACGGATTAAACAACGAAAAAGCGAATGGACAAGCCGTTCCGTGCGATTTTCCGTACGCTTCCATCTTCAAGCTTGCCCGCATGCAATGGCCGGATGCGAAACTGGCCGCTTTTAGCTGCTGGGAACCGATCAATGCGGGGATTATTGAGCAATCGTCAGGCGTTCATTGCGTTTCCATGCCGGACCCGGAATTAGCCGAAGCCATCGTCTCGTATATTCGCGAGAACCCGGACTTTACCTTGATGTTTATCCAGTTCGACCTGCCGGATGCGGCCGGGCATCTCCACGGATTCGGCACCCCGGAGCAGATTCGGCAGATCGAGTCGACGGACCGGTATGTCCATATGATCGAAGAAGCGCTAAGGGACGGAGGATTGCTGGAAGAGACGCTGCTTATTCTTGTGTCCGACCATGGCGGCGGCGGAGCGATTTTGAAGGATCACGGCAGCGATCACCCGATGGATATGACGATCACATGGGGAGTTGCCGGTCCTGGGGTCAATCCCGGCGTTATCGGTACGCCGGTCAATATTATGGATACGGCGGCTGTTGCGGCTCATGCGTTGGGACTCCCTGCGCAGGGCTGCTGGGAAGGGAAAGTTCCCGCCGGAATTTTTAAAGCGTAACGTTGCCGCACCACTACAACTACCCCTTTGCGCGAATGCGGAAGGGGTAGTTGCGGTCTTGCCGCTGGCGCGCGGTTCACTGCTTCGGCTCGATACGCGCAAGCTCCTTGCGTACGATCGGCGCAACCTTGGTGCCGAGCAATTCGATGGCGCGCATAATCTCCCGATGGGGCATCGCGCCGACGTCAATATGCATGAAGAAGCGGTTTACCCCCAAATTTTGGCGCAATAGAACGATTTTCTCCGCGACATATTCCGGATCGCCTACATACAGAGCCCCGCGCAGGCTGCGTGCGGAATCGAACGTTTCCCGGGTATACGGCGGCCATCCGCGCTCCCGCCCGATCACGTTCATCTGGGCTTGCGTATAGGGAAAGAATAAATCCGCCGCTTGTTCCGAGGAATCTGCGATAAAACCGTGCGAATGCGTCGCAATCGGCAGTTTCGCGGGATCGTGCCCCGCCTTTGCGGCAGCCCTCTTATAGAGATCGACCAACGGAGCGAATCTCTCCGGCATGCCGCCGATAATAGCGAATGCGATCGGCAGCCCCAGTACGCCTGCGCGTACGGCGGATTCCGGATTGCCTCCGCTGGCGATCCATACCGGCAGCGGGTTCTGGACGGAACGGGGATAGACCCCGAGGTTGTTGATGGCGGGACGGTGTCCGCCTCGCCAGGAGACCTTCTCCGACGAGCGGATCGCTAACAGAAGTTCGAGCTTCTCTTCGAACAATTCGTCGTAATCGTCGAGTTTGTACCCGAATAACGGGAAAGATTCGATGAACGAGCCCCTGCCCGCCATGATCTCGGCGCGGCCGCTCGAGATGGCGTCGAGCGTGGAGAATGCCTGATATACGCGAACCGGATCGTCGGAGGACAATACGGTTACCGCGCTTGTGAGCCTTATCCGTTTGGTCATGGCTGCCGCCGCGGCCAATACGACCGCCGGCGCAGAGCCCGCGTAATCGGGGCGGTGATGCTCTCCGACCCCATACACATCCAGACCGACTTGATCGGCCAACACGATCTCCTCGACTGCCTGGCGCAGCCGCTCGGCATGGCTAACGGCCTTGCCTATCGGCGAATTAGGCGAAGCTTCCAAAAAGGTGCTGATTCCTATTTCCATATCGATCGTCTCATCGGCCATTTCCTACGCCTCCTTTTGTTATCATCATTTTACTATACATTTTAGTGTTTCTCAAGTTTAGTAAGTTATAATTCATTTGATAACCGAAAAAAACTTTGGCGGATAAGCGAATGCTGGAAAAGGCATCCTATATCTATTATAATAATAGTTTAAAGACAAATAAGGGGGGATCGGTATTGTATGGATCATATGATCTTTGAAGTTGGAACCGCGCTTCTGTTAGTCGCCATTGCTTCTGTCCTTGCTGGAAAGCTTAAGCTCTCCATCATTCCTTTCTTAATTATTCTTGGAATGTTAGTCGGTCCGCATGCGCCAACAATCGGAATATTTGACTTCAAGTTCATTGAAAGTCAAGAGATCATTGGATTTCTCGGAAGAATAGGGGTTCTATTCCTGCTTTTCTACCTCGGACTTGAATTCTCGGTTTCTAAATTGATCAAATCGGGTCGCAACATTGTATTTGGCGGAACGATTTACGTTTTGATGAATTTTTTAATCGGGTTGGCATATGGGTTTATCGTCAATTTTCCATTGTTTGAAACGTTGATTATCGCCGGCATGCTCTCCGTATCCTCGACGGCGATCGTAGCGAAAACTTTGGTGGAGCTAAGGCGGACGGGGAACTCCGAAACCGAATTGATTTTGGGCATGATTTTGTTCGACGACATCTTTCTTGCCGTATTCCTGTCGGTCATGTCCGGACTTCTTATGGGAGGCGCGACATCCATCGGCGGGGTTCTGCTCTCCGTTGGGATTTCGATCGGGTATATGCTCTTGTTCTTCGTGATTGCCAGAAAGGGCCCTCCTATCTTAAATAAATTGTTGAACATTACCTCCAACGAAATATTTATTATCGTCGTATTTTCCGCTTTATTTTTTATCGCCGGATTTTCGGAGAAGCTGCATGTCGCGGAGGCGATCGGCGCGCTCCTGTTCGGCCTGGCTTTATCGGAAACGGAACATAGCAAAAGAATCGAACAACTTGTCGTGCCGTTTCGGGATTTCTTCGGCGCCGTATTCTTCTTTAGCTTCGGACTGGGGATCGATCCGCTCACCCTCGGCGATGCGGCATGGATCGCGGTTGGCGCCGTCTGCTTAACGATCCTGGCGAACGTTCTATCGGGAATGATCGCGGGCCGAAAAGCCGGGCTGTCCCATAAAGCTTCTTTAAATATCGGGCTTACCATCATGGCGCGCGGCGAATTCAGCATCATCGTGGCAAATGTGGGTATCGCCGCGGGACTGATGCCGAAGCTGAAACCATTTTCCGCGTTGTATGTTCTCATCTTGGCCATTGTCGGACCGATGCTGGCGAAAGAGTCGAAGCATATTTACAGCGGCTTAAATAAAGTATTCAGGTGGAGCAAACCAAAGGAAAAGCTTAAAAATATGGAATAATTTTGAACGGAGGATTTTGAAAAATGGGTACGATTAGAGAATCCGATCTGCCTGGTATCGGTAGGAAATTCCAAGTTGAATCGAGATCGGGAGATAAACTGGTTATTGTCATTCACGACGATGGCAGACGGGAGCTTTATCATTTCGAAGATGACGATCCGGATGAGATTATTTCGCAAGTCACGCTGGAGGACGAGGAAGCGAGGCAAATCGCCGCGATCATTGGCGGCATGAACTATAAGCCGAAAGCGCTGGAAACGATCGAAGTGTCGCTGGAGGATTTAGTGATTGAATGGTGCAAGGTCGGGATGGGGTATGCATGTATTGAGAAATCCATCGCCGAATTGCAGGTACGCCAAAAAACGGGAGCCACCATTCTCGCCATTGCGGAGAAGCATGCCCACAAAATTAACCCCGGCCCGGACGATCGGCTGCCGGCGGAATCGACCCTTGTCATTGCGGGCGAAAGAAATCAGGTGAAGTTGTTGAAGGAGCTCCTGAAGAACGGATAATCGAATATCGTCGATGAGCGTCGCAAAGGGCTGTCCCGCTTGCGGCGCTCATTTTTTTATGCCGGCAGGTCCATTCCCGTTAATGTGGAGTCGGTCGGGTACTCGGCATGGCAAGGCAAGGGGTCAATCGCTTTTGCCTTCGCTGTAATCGGATGTGAAAATGACGATTGTATTGTGTAAAAGGATGAAGCCCTAAGAGTTTGAAATATAAATTTTATTTATTAAACTATGAAAAACAAAAAAACAACTCAGGGTGACCTAAGTGAGGTAATGTTAGCCAGACTATCACGTTCGCAGGTCTACTAATTTAATCGTTAATTCTACCTTTTTTGACATAAATTACTTTATGTTATTTGATTTTCCAGATATTAGGTGTTATACTTGGGCTATCAAGAGGGATAATTCTTCTTGATAAAATATATTTTCTGTATTTTTCGATTCAATCGCGACAGTTAGCGATGTTATGACTTTTGATGAGTTGGTTAATGCGATAGCTGTAGATAAAGGTATTCCTGTTAGTCAAGCGAGATCGGAAGTTCTGGAAAGTTATGCAAAGGTGCATGGTCTACAAAATGGTAGGGCAAACGTCACAGCTGCTGCAACGGCTGCAACATATAGAACGTTTTCAACAGTAATTGATGTTGGTTGGACTTATAAACCATCTTTAAGATTTTATTGTGAAACAAGTGAGTGGAACAGTATTATCGGAATTTTATCCCTCATTGACACAACATTGGTAAGAGCCCACAACGGTGTATAAAGGAGTTGAAAGAAAGCATGAAAAATACAAACGAAAAAATCTTTCTTTCTATTAGTATCATAATCGGTTTAATTATAGCCCTCTCCCCCGTAATCGTTACAGGTTCTTGGTATAATACAACTACAGTTATGGGTAATTTATTGGTTGCTGAGTTTGTTATAAGGACACTTGCCATTGTTATTGGTCTAAGTATCATATATAACGGTGTAAAACATTACTTTAGTTATAATAAGTAAACACCCTAGCATGAATAGAATTTTTCATAAAAAGAATAATTCATCCTCGAGCCCAGATTTGGCTTTCCCGTCGAGATCCTTAAACACGTTTCCAAGGACTGTTTACTCCGCAACGGGTCTCCAAGTAAAATCTTCGTTACAATTATATATCCTTAAAGGTATTTTGGAATACCAAGCATTTTCCTTACTCATGGTCAACCAATTTCACCTCAGCCAAAATAAAAAGCACCCAAAGGTGCTTTCAGCCTGTTAATAAACCTAAACAGGCTGGGCTTGGCCCCTCCCGCGAGCGGACTTTCATCAGCGAGATGATGCACGGATAGCTGGGCTCGTCGAAATAAAAAACCTGCATCCGCAGGGACACTTCATATACACTCGCCAGATTGATGCTTCGTTTGCCATACAGCACCCGACATTTTTCGTCTTTCCCTTAATCATAACATTGTTTTTACTCCCCCAATTCTGATCTTTTTTACAATAGGCTATGTCTCGCGAAGGCGGGATAGTATCGATGGGAGAGATGAAAACGGTTTATAAATGCATGGAAAATACATCCGGTACGAAGTATGATAGAATAGACAACTTTGAAGAGAGGATGAAAATGAATTTATGAAAAAATTTAGCAGATTAGGCCGGGCGGGGGCTCTGCTGCTTACGGTCCTGTGCGTTCTGGCGGCGCCTATCGATGTGCGCGGAACGGGAAATGCAGTATACGCGGCAGAATTTTCTTCCTTCCCGTATTTGTCTGCAGGGACCAAAGAGATTGATATCGGCCTGCGGACAACCTTTACGACCGGATATTCTATCATACGCGGCGTCGGCAATGTCGACGATATCAAGACTGCCGCAACGTATTCGATCGACGATCCTTCCGTCGCCTTGGTCGATTCCAACGGCGCCGTATATTCCGTAGCCCCGGGAGAGACGGTCTTGCGCGTCTCTTACGAGGGTCTGACGCTCGACATTCCGGTAACGGTATCGGAGAAAGTGCGTTGGAAGACGGATCCGCCGACGAGTCCGCAATCCACGCTGGACGTATATGCCGGCGTAGATCGGACAAGGCTCGAGACGCACCGGAACGCTTCGCTGTCATTGCTTAATTCGCTGCGCGGGGCGGTGAATGTACCGCTGTTCAAGTTGGACGAAAGTTTGAATAAGGCGGCGCAAGCCCATGCCAATTACACGACCGTACATAAGTCCATGACCCATATTGAGGGGAAGGATAAGGAAGGGTTCTCGGGTGCCATGCCTTCCATGCGCGCAGAAGCTTTCGGGTATCCCAACATTAGCGTGGCGGAGACGATCGCCCCGACCTTCGACGAGCCCGTCAAAGCGACACAAATGTTGATCGACGCGCCTCTTCACCGGATTACGCTCTTGTCGCCGAGTGTAGACGAGGTCGGCATCGGGGTAGCGGACGGCTATACCGTCATCAATCCCGGAACGAAAAAATTCGGGGAGACGATGAAAGATCGGGATATCGTTTACTATCCGTACAACGGCCAGAAAGACATACCGACATTTTGGCTGGCCAACGAATCGCCGAATCCGCTCGCCTATTACAATCAACAAGGGGCTCGGGTCGGTTATCCGATATCGATCAGCACCTCTTACGGCAATAAATTGATTCATAAATCGGCTGCCATTACCGAAGCTTCAGGCAAAGCGGTCGATTATTATTTAGTGAATGCCGATACCAAAGGGTCGGATGAAGCCATCTTGCTTATTCCGAAGCAACCTTTGCAAGGCAATACGACGTATACGGTCAGCGTCAGCTTCAGCGAGACGAACAGCTTTTACGAAGAGAAGGGCATTCCGGCCGTCGAGTTCACGAAATCGTGGAGTTTCACGACAGGCGCCGACGATCAGGCTGCGAACCGTTCCTCGGATCGAGCCGATTCTTCCACGGAACGCAAAGCGGGTACGGGAGCAGAGGCGGAAGCCGAAGCGCCTGTCCAAGAGCCGAAAGAATCCGCTCTCCCAAGCTTTAGCGATGTCCGCTCGCATTGGGCCCGCGACACGATCGAATGGGGCTATCAACTTGGCATCGTCAACGGCTATGAAGACGGAACGTTCAAACCGAACACGCTCGTGAGCGAAGCGGAATTTCTGGCGATGCTGTTCCCGCTGTACCCCGATACGACGTCCCAAATCGAGGAGGACGGTACAGTGCAAGGCGTATGGAGTCTGGGGCTTTGGAGCGATAAATATTATCGCTATGCGACGGCGCTTCATTTGGGGTTGAAGGAAAGCGCGGCGAACGCCAAGTCTCGGAATGCGCCGATCACCCGGGCCGAAGTTGCGCAAATGATCGCCGGATTAAACGGAAAGAACTATGCGAATGATGACGACGCAATCCGATTTTTGCTGGACGCCGGCTATTCGACCGGCAAAAAGGCGCCTACCGTGGAAGGCTATGCCGGGCAAGACCGGCTTACCCGTGCCGAAGCGCTCCAATTTTTACGTAATTTGAAGCTGCAAGGGATGGATGCCATTCAAAGCCGCCCGGATACGGCGGCTCCGTATGTGAAAGCGGAATAAATCGCATCCCGCGCCGTTTCCGTACCGAATATGAACCGTATGATGTACGAAATACAACAATTTCTTGCTGTTTCATCCCGAAACGATGCTGTTGTTGTATCATTTACAACATTTTTGTCTCAACTTGGGCCAAATGGCATTGATTACTGTGATTTGGTTGTACAAAGTGCAACATAGCAACCAATGTCCCATATGATCCCCTTCCAATGTTGTATTCCGTACAACTTCAGGAGTATCGGCCTGTTAAAGAGACGCGAAGGGCGCTTCATGAGAAGCGCCCTTCGATCTGTTTTACAGCAATGATGTCGCGTTCAGAGCGGCCGGAGCTGGTGCGAACTTCCGCTTCTGAATGTAGACCAGCCTGATCGACAAACAAATTCCTGCCGCCAGCAAGCCGACCGTAAGCCCGATCCAAAAGCCGGTCGCTCCGAGCCCGGTATAATGGGATAATAGATATCCGACCGGCAGGCAAATGAGCCAGTAGGCAATCAGCGTCATAATAAAGGCGATATTGACATCCTTATATCCTCGAAGCGCTGCCTGCGCCGTTGCTTGAAGAGCGTCGCAAATTTGGAAGAACAGCGCAAAGATCAAGAAATGTGCCGTTAACTCGATCACAGCCGCTTCATTCGAATACAATCCGGCCACTTGATAACGGAAGACGACGACCAGCAAACCGGTAACGAGCGAGATCGCGATCGATAAGCCTATTCCCAGCCAACTGTACGTTTTGGCGTCTTGATATCGCTTCGCCCCCACTTCGAATCCGACCAGAACGGTTAATGCCATGGAGACGCTCACCGGTATCATATAAAGGAAAGATACGATATTTAAGGCAGATTGATACGCCGCGACGGTGGCGATGCTGAACTTGCTGATGAGGATCGTCACGAACGCGAACATGCTGGACTCAAAAAAAGTCGAAAGGCCCATCGGCACGCCGATTTTTAGTATCTCTTTGCACTGCCGGACGGAAAACTCTTTCAAATTTGAAAAGATGCCAAAGTCGGAAAAAGGAGCTTGCGTTCGAATGATCCACGCAGTCACGGCCGCAATGAGCCAATACGTAATCGATGTGGCGTATCCGGCGCCGGCGCCGCCAAGTTCCGGAAATCCCCAATATCCGTAAATGAACGTAAAATTTAAAAAGAAATTGACCGGCAAAGAGCCGATCATAATGTACATGACGACGCGCGTAATGCCCATGGCGTAAATAAAGGACCGCAAAACGTTATACATGAACAGCGGGACGATCCCGAAGCTGAGCCCGACCAGATAGTCATGGGCCGTCGCTTGGACGGCTTGCGGCAAGCCCATCCGGTCCAAGATCGGATTCAGCAGCGCAATGCCGAGCAGGATGACTGCGAAGCCAATCATAACCGCCAAATAAAGCCCGTTCGTCACCGCCATGGTTACTTCCTTCGGTTTCTTCTCCCCGAACCGCTGCGCCGCGATCGGCGATACGGCCAGCAATATGCTGCTTAATCCGGTAAACACCGGACCCCAGATCGACGAGCCGATGGCGACCCCGGCCAAATCGGTAGAATTGTATTTTCCCGACAGAATCGTGTTGAAGAATATCATGGAGAACATCCCTAACTGCGTAATTAAGATCGGAATGATCATCACCAAAATTTGTTTGAGTTTGCCGCGTAATGTAAAGGTTTGATTCATATATGCTGCTCCCGGTTCATGGAAAGTATGGAGATGAGAATCGATTCCAATTATGCCATCGATCGCACATCGTTCCTATTATATCATCGATGGTAGAATATAGTGTCATGATGAACGCAAACTTTTTTGCATCCCTCGTTCGTCTATTCTATGAAAACGCCGATAGCTAACAAGAGGATTCAAGGTGGTGACGTAAATTGGAAAGAAACGTATTCGGTGGAGCCGTCCGATATGCCGGAAGATGCGTTTGCCGCCATTGTCATTGTATTTAACGAATACGATGTGGCGTCCGGCTATATGGGGACGGTGGAGTTTGTCATTCCAACGGAACGGCAGGCCGGGAAGGAATGTTACGTCCCGGTTTGCCATAACAGAAGAAGATCGCCTCATCCAACGGCAATGAATTCCGGCTGGTCGGCGATCTTCTCTTTTGTTGCCTGTTGGAAAACATCCAACAGAAATGGCGGATTCTATGCTCGATGGGGAAGTAGATTGGAAAACATCCAACCGAATCCCCCCGTCTCTTGCTTTTTGCGGCGTTTTTCCCGAATTCCATTGGACAGTTTCCAATGAAACGTTGTATTGCACAGTCGAAATGCGTAAACCGTTGGACAAATTCCAACGAACCTCATGCCGGCAACGACCGATCGCTAGCCAGTGGGGGCTGTTAAGCCTTCGTTTTCGATCCGAAGAACAGAGCTATGACAAGCCCTGCGGCGCAAGTGGCGACGCTAACCGCTATCGTCAACGGTTGGCCCGGCAAGCCTGGAAAGACGACGACGACCGATCCGACAATCATACCGATAATGACGGCATAGGTCATATGAGGGAAGCGGGACAGCAAATAACGAATCGCCTTGCTGCTTACGATAAAACCGATGATGACCCCTGCTCCGATGGTAGCGATCAGCGCGATATTCAGATCGGACAGCGCGTGAATGGCCGTCGAATATACCCCGAGCAGCAGCAGGATAAACGAGCCGCTGATGCCCGGCAGCAGCATCGCCATGCTGGCGAGCCAACCGGACAGGAACAAGCCGATGAAGATCGGGAATGTCAGGCTTGTAATCGGTGCCGCGGCTTCATCCGCAGGTATGAAAGCCATCGATGCGACGACTGCGGCGGCGATCAGCAAGACGACCAAGTGGCGTGCCGCAAAATTGCGCTTCGCGTCGGACTGTTTGACGATAAAAGGAAGTACGCCAACGATGAGTCCGATAAAGAAAAATTGGGTCGGCTCGTAGTGATGCTCCAGAAGATATTTGATCACTCGGCTTAACGCCAAAATGGCCGCCCCCATGCCCGCCGCTAAAGGTACGAGAAAACCGATATGGCGTTTCCACTCGCGGCTGAAAAAACCGCTGATTGCTTCCAGCAAACGGTCGTAAATGCCCAGCACAACAGCGATCGTCCCGCCGCTGACTCCCGGGATCAAGTCGCTGATCCCCATAATTAATCCTCGATAAATGTTCTTCCACTCCATGGTTTGTTCGTCCTCTCTTTTTATAAAAGTCGTCCTATCCGTAGGAATCTTGGCCTTATTCTCGAAGCTTCTTATAAATCAGCGCATCAAGCAGTTTATAAACGAAAAATAAAGCGATGAACCCGGCTCCGTACGCGACAAGAACCGATTCGACAAGCAGCATCGGCAAGGAAAAGGGGGGCGCGGCGTTTCCCGCCAACCCTAGTGCGATGAGGACGGCAATGGCGACGATTGTCCATCCGATTAAATAGTAATGCGCGTGAAGCTCGAAAATCGTTGTATGTTTCGATAATGAAAGAAATTCTTTGACTTTAAATTGGGAAATGGCTTCTTTGGCGGCTCCCCAAACGATCGCAATAACGAACGACATGCCATATCCGGCCGACAGCAAGAACAGATCGTCCGGATTCGGGTTGCGGTCGATGTAGAAGGTGATCCCGCATACAAGGATCGAAACGAGCAACGACCAACCGTACTTCATATCATTCAAGCCGAATATTTTTCGCGTCAGGTTCTGCATGCTTCAATCCTCCTCCTTAATAAATTGGTTTACCATTCGTGTCGTTTGCTTCCAGTCCCGCACGAATTGATCCAACAGCCGCTTGCCGGTTTCGGTAATGGAATAATACTTGCGTCTCCCGCCATGGCTTTCGTTGCCCCAGAAGGAGGAGACGGCGCTTTGCTTCTCCAATCGTTTCAGGGATAAATACAGCGTCGCTTCCTGAATTTCAAAAGCGCCTTCCGTTCGCGTCTTGATCGTTTTGGATATTTCGTAGCCGTAATTCTCCTTCTCGTTCAGGATGGATAAAATGAGGAGATCGATCGTGCCTTTCAACATCTCCGCGTTCATGGGAATAACCTCCGACTTGATTACCTAACTATATTAAGTACATAACTATCATAAGGTAAAGTATTTAAAATTGCAAGGCACTTGAGGTTGACAAGCACCGCTCTTTAGACAAGCCTCGACAGACTTTTCAAAAAAGTACTGGAATATTTTCCATTCTATGGTTACGATAAGAGGGGTTGGCGGGATTCCGTCAGACAACCGAGCCGGATGACCCGTTTTGCCATATCATTCCATTACAAGGATGTGTTGAACATTGGAAACGAATATTCAAGAAAAAAAATACGACCGTCTGCCATTGGAAATTTCAGGTTTAGGCGGATGGCTCATTCTGGTGCAGATTGGTTTATACCTTACGATTGTAGTGATTCTAGGGCAGCTGTTCCTGTACTCCTTTCCGATATTCGGTTCGGAAACGTGGGAATTGTTAACCTCTCCGGAGTCTGAGTATTACCATCCGCTGTGGGCGCCGATGATCGTGTTTGAAACCGTCTATAACATCGCTTTTGTATTGTTTTGCGGATTGATCCTATTTCATTTTTACGGCAAAAGAAAGATCGTACCGAGGCTGATGATCATCTTCTATGGCGCCAGCTTGGCCATAGGGATCGTCGATTTGATCCTCATGTACCAGATTCCTGCATTGCTGGAAATGGAAGACGGAAGCTCGCTGAGAGATACAATACGATCTGCGATCGTGTGCGCCGTTTGGATTCCTTACTTTATAAAATCGAGAAGGGTGCGGAACACGTTTATCCGATAGCGTGCGCTTAGTTGCAAAGACATTGCAAGCGAGATATAATGACCGTAGTCATTTTGTGACTTCGGTCATTTTTTGTGATGTGAGAGGTGAACCCATGCTAAGAGAAGCGCGGAAAAAACAACTGAAAGAACGCATTGCATATGAGGCTATCGAGCTGTTTAAACAAAAAGGCTACGACAACGTGACGGTAGAGGAGATTGCGTCCGTTTGCGGCATTGCCAAGGGAACGTTTTTTAACTATTTTCCGAAAAAAGAACATGTGCTGCTGCAATTGGCGGATTCCTATATGACGCTGATGGACGACATTGTTCAAAGACATCAAGAAGGCGCATTGAAGGAACGGGTATTGCGTATTTTCAACGAACTCTTCGACCTCTACTTGCAGCATGCCGGCTTGCTGCGCCTCACTTTGATCGAAACGATCAAAGCGGCGATCGAAGGGAAGGAAGATTCGGCGAACTTGGCGTTATTGCAAGAGACGCTTCGCGGAATGATTCAAGAAGCGATCGATGGCGGCTCCCTCCGCAGCCTATGGGATGCGGGGACGAGCGCCGCCGTGTTGGCGGGCGTATTTTTCAATACGCTCATGAACGGCGCTTCGCATTTGAACCGGATGGAAATGACGGAAGCTCTGCGGCGGCAGTTGGATGTCGTTTGGGGAGGCATTGCCGATGAATAAGTTGAAAAAAATAGCGAGAAGCAAAACATTTCTCTTCCTCGTCCTATTGATTGCGTTTATCTACTTGAACAATACCTCCTTCTTTGCGAAACCGCGGAACGGAGAACCGTTGCTTCTGGCTCACCGGGGACTGGCACAAACGTTCGCGATGGAGGGGATTGAGAACGATACCTGCACGGCCGAGCGCATATACGAGCCGGAGCATCCTTACTTGGAAAATACGATACCGTCCATGGAAGCGGCGTTTGCGGCCGGGGCGGATATCGTCGAACTGGATATTAAACCGACCAAAGACGGGCAGTTCGCCGTATTCCACGATTGGACGCTCGATTGCCGGACGAACGCGACGGGACAGGCGGGCGATTATACGATGGCCGAGTTGAAACAGCTCGATATCGGTTACGGGTATACGGCCGATCAAGGGAAGACGTATCCGTTCCGCGGCCGAGGGGTGGGGCTCATGCCGTCGCTTGACGAGGTGCTGGCCCGCTTCCCGGAGCAGTCGTTTTTAATTCATATCAAAAGCAACGATCCGGCGGAAGGAGAACAGCTTGCCCGCTATCTCGCCTCCTTGCCGGAAGAGCGGCTGCGCCAGCTGTCCGTTTACGGGGGAGACGAGCCGATCGCTTCCTTGCAAGCCAAGCTGCCGCAAATTCGCGCGATGTCCAAAGCGTCGATGAAGAGCTGCCTCATTCCTTACCTCGCCGTCGGATGGACGGGCTATGTTCCTTCCGCATGCGAGAATACGCAGCTGCATATTCCCGAGAAAATCGCTCCTTTGCTATGGGGGTGGCCCGACCGCTTCCTGAACCGCATGGACCGGGCCGATACCCGCGTCATCGTGGTGGGCGGGGACGGCAGCGATTTCTCCAGCGGGTTCGATACGCCGGAAGATCTCGGGCGTCTGCCGTCAGGCTATTCCGGCGGGATATGGACGAACCGGATCGATCGCATCGCCCCGCTGTACCGGGACGGAACATAACGGGAATTTAATCGATTTTATACTTCATTTTAACACTGACATAATGCTGTCAGCATTCCCTCTCTATAATGATGATATCTTCAATCAAACATAGTTGAGAGGAATGGAATGACATGAATTTGCATCACCGTAAAATGGGAATGACGGTGGCAGGGCTGCTGCTCACCATCCTGATGGCTTCGATGGATAATACGATCGTTGCGACGTCGATGGGGACGATCGTAGGCCAACTCGGGGGACTCGATAAATTCGTTTGGGTGACGTCCGCGTATATGGTGGCGGAAATGGCCGGCATGCCGATTTTCGGCAAGCTGTCCGATATGTACGGCCGCAAACGGTTTTACATCTTCGGCATCATCGTGTTTATGATAGGCTCCGTTCTGTGCGGCACGGCGAATACCATTGTCGAGCTTAGCCTGTACCGCGCGGTTCAGGGGATCGGGGGAGGCGCTCTGGTGCCGATTGTGTTCACGGTATTATTGGATGCGATTCCCGCGGACAAGAGGGGTAAGCTGATGGGGCTGTTCGGCGCCGTCTACGGCATGTCCAGCGTCTTCGGACCGCTGCTCGGAGCTTATATTACCGATCATATCGGATGGAAATGGATCTTCTATATTAATTTGCCGCTTGGATTGATCGCCTTATGTCTCGTTATGACCTCCTATCATGAATCGCTTGAGCGGAGCCGGCAAAAAATCGACTGGCTCGGCGCCATGACGCTCGTCGGCGCGGTCGTATGCCTTATGTTTGCCTTAGAGTTGGGGGGCAAATGGTATGCATGGAACTCGGTGCAAATTATAAGCATGCTTGCCGGATTTGTATTGCTCGCCGTCATTTTCTTGAGCGTTGAGGCCAGGGCCAAAGAGCCGATCATATCGTTTCGAATGTTCCGGAACCGGCTGTTTGCAACCAGTACGCTCATCGCGCTCTTAAGCGGAGCGGCATTTATCGTCGCATCGGTTTATATTCCGATCTATATGCAAGGCGTTCAAGGCGGCAATGCCACGAACTCCGGCCTCATGCTGCTGCCGATGATGCTCGGCACCGTCGTGACCGCGACCGGGGGCGGATTCGTCATGAACCGGCTGTCTTACCGTTCGATCCTGATTTCAACGCTTGTGCTGCTCGTAGCGGGTCTCGGCCTGCTTACGACGATATCGGCCGATTCGTCCCGGCTCGTCGTCACCTTATATATGATTTTGGTCGGGCTTGGCATCGGCGCCTCGTTCTCGGTGTTGACCAACGCCGCGGTTCATTCTTTGCCGGCCAGGGAGCGGGGGTCCGCCAACGCAACCTTGAATTTTCAACGTGCGCTCGGCATGACGGTGGGCATCACCGTATTCGGAATACTCCAGGACCATTCGATGACGCGCAAATTAACGGACTCCTTCGCGGGCGGCGGTACGGGGGATTTGCCTTCAGGCATCGATTTGAGCGATCCGTACGTACTGATGTCGCCGTCGACCCGCACTCTGCTTCCGCAGGATACATTGAGCGCGATTACGGCCGGATTGTCCTCCTCCATCTCGGATACGTTCGCATGGGGTCTCATCCCCGCGGTGCTGGCCGTAGCGGCGGCTTTCCTGATGGGCGGCGAGAAGTTCGATCCGAAGGCGGAGATGGAAGCGTACGCCGCTTCGCATTGACGCCGGTCTCCGGCACCAAACATAAAGTCTGGCCCTCCGGCGGCCGGGCTTTTTTTGTCAAGCGCTTGATAGCAACTGCAATAATCCGGTTATTCGAAGGCCAAGACCGCTTTTTGGGCACTAGTGTTGCATCGAGAAGTTGATAGCTTCGCAAACCCGCAATTGGAGTCTGCTTCATCATTCGCCGCCGTTGATGGTACTGGCTTTATTGCGCATATAGAAGGGGATGCCTCCCTCCATTTCGAAGGCGATCGCGCAGACCTGCGCTCCTTGTTTGGCGCTAACGAAACTTTTGGCTCGCTAACGAATCTAACGATCCTTATTGGGCTCCAATTGAAGATGTTCTCATCCTAACGAAAGTACATATCGCTATTCATTGGAAATCGTCGATTGTACCGCCTTTTTCCCCCCATTAGCGTGTTTGAGTTTCGTTAGACATTGCAACATGGAGATTTACAGGCGATTAGCGTGTATCAGTTTCGTTAGCCCGCTCGGGCGGATCGTCAGCCGCCAGCGGTATGATGAAGTGGACTCTGATCGCAGGCTTTACCTTTTTACCCCGCGGGAATCGCTTGCCAGCACGCTGTACAGCTTCCATAACCTCTGCGGCAAATGATCGTTCAGGACTGCATGCAGCAATCCAATCCCGCTCCGTATGTAATAAACCCTGGCTTTCTAGCATCTGAACGAGGGGGATTTTCACAGAGGGCCGACAATTGGGGCAGAAATAAATGGATTTCTGCATTTGCGCGGGCGAAACTCGCCCAAATCTCCTTTTGTAAATGGATTTTTGCAGTTACATAACCAACTGTCAAGACGATCTCCCCCGCCGGCGGTTTTAAAATGGGTATTGACTCTCACGTTACGTTATACTTTATAGTTAGCAATGAAGGGAGGCCACTGGCAATGAGAGTGAAAGAAGTAGCCGATTTAACGGGAATCAGCGTGCGCACGCTTCATCACTACGATGAGATCGGGCTATTGACCCCGGATGGCACGACCGAGGCGGGGTATCGTGTATACTCTGACGACAATCTCGAAACGCTGCAGCAAATTTTGTTTTTCAGAGAACTCGGTTTCCCTTTGAAAGAAATTAAAGAAATCATCAGTCGTCCTTCGTTCGACCGGTTGGAGGCGTTGACGATGCAGCGCCGGATGCTGCTGGAGAAGCGCATCCGCGTCGACCGCATGATCGCGACGATTGATAAGACCATTAAGCATGCGAAAGGAGAAATGGAAATGTCCAATAAAGAGAAGTTCGAAGGCTTCGATTTCAGCCATAACCCCTATGAACAGGAAGCGCGAGAAAGATGGGGAGACGAAGCCGTCGACAAGTCGAATGCCAAAATCGCAAGCATGTCCAAAGCCGAACAAGAAGCGATGGGCGAGGAGATGAATGCGATCTACCGCAAGCTGGCGTCCCTTACCCATATGCCGCCCGAATCGGCGGAAGCGCAAGCGGCCATTCAAGAATGGTACGACTTCCTGAACAATATGGGCATGGGCCAATATTCGCTTGAAGCGTTCAAAGGATTAGGCCAAATGTACGTCGACGACGTACGTTTTACGCAAAACATCGACAAGTTCAAGGAAGGCTTGGCCGTATTCATGCGCGACGCCATGGCCGTGTACGCGGACCGCAACTCCCAATAATCGAATCTCGATCAACGCCTACTCGCGTTGTTAAACAAGGCACCGGTTCATCTCGAACCAGGTGCCTTGTTGCCGTTGCGCCTTATCTATGAGAGCGACGCCGCTCTATCATCCGATAACGCTTGCATCTTTCTGAGCAGCTTGCTTGCGATAAGCGCGTGGAGTCTTGCCGGTCTCGCGCTTGAACATATTGCAAAATTGCACGTCGTTCGCAAACCCTGCGTAATGGGCGATATCCGACACGAGCAGGTTGGTTTCCAGCAACAGCGACTTGGCGTAATCGATACGCCTGTTGATCAAATACTGCAAAGGAGATCTGCCGTACTTTTCCTTAAATACATGGCGGAATCGGTCGTAGCTGTAACCCGACAGCTGCGCGAGCGATTCGACCGATATTTTTTGCCGGTAATGCTCATCCATATAATTGATCACATATTGCAACTGCAATTGGCTATCCGCTTGAAACGGCTGTTTTTTCACTCCGAGCAAGCGTTGGATTTTAATGACAAGCGTATCGAGCAGCAAATTCAGCATATCCAAGTAACCGTACTCCTGGTTGAAGAATTCATCCTTCATCTGCATCACGAGCCGTTGAATGGAATGATCGTCGTCATCGTGAAAGACGGCGTTCAAATGTTTCAGCGCCGGTTGATTGCTGTGGAACCCGATAAACAACACGTCTCCTCCGGACGTATGTTTCTCGTCATGTACGACCTGGGGTGAAATTAGAGCAAACATGTTTTTTTGAAAATGGTACTCGTCGTTGCCGATGCGCGTATTTCCTTGCCCTTGAAAGTAATAGATTAACTCGTAACATTCATGGCTATGTTTCGGAATATACTTATTGGTCAACCGTTTGGAGAAAAACAAGAAATCCAACTGGTTCATTGGAATCGCTCCCATTTTCGTTAATTAGCCGTTTCGTATAAAAAACATGACCGTTTTAGTCTAATTTTACAATTCACTTTCTGCTACTATTATAGCATGAAAAGCCAAATCGTAAAAAAAGGAGGGCTTCCAAAATTAAGTATATTGAAACGGTTTACAGAGGATACTAAGGAAGCGCAACCTTGCAAAGCTCGTTACTAGCAATTGACGTATTGACTGGGAGAAAGAGGGGGAAAACCAATGAAAAAAATGATTACGGGTATGATTCTACTCATGATGTTGATCGTCTCCGCTTGTTCGAACGCAAATCAGGCGGGAGACTCGAATACGAATGACGGCAGCCAGCCGGACCAAGGTTCCGCGAACTCGGGCAATTTGAAGGTCGTCTTGCTCGTTCCGGGAACGTTAGGGGATAAATCGTTCTTCGACGCCGCGAACGCCGGACTGACCAAAGTACATGATATGTTGGGCGCTGAGACGAAGGTGATCGAGATGGGCGCGGACGAAACGAAATGGGAGCCGACGTTCAACGATATCGCGAGCCAGAACTGGGATGTCATTATTTCCGGCGGATCGCAAATTACCGAATTGTTGAACGATGTCGCCTCGAGAAATCCGGACAAGAAGTTCATTAACTACGATACGGATATTGAGGATACGGCGGAGAACGTGCATGCCATTTCCTATGCGACGAATGAAGTTTCATTCCTTGCGGGAGCCGCAGCCGCTCTAATCTCGACTTCCGACATGCCGAACGCGAATCCGGATCAAACGATCGGTTTCGTAGGAGGGATGGACATTCCGGGAATCAATACGTTCCTCGTCGGCTATATCGAGGGGGCCAAATACGTCGATCCCGATATCAAGGTAGCCATTTCGTATGCGGGCAATTTCGTCAATCCTGCGAAAGGGAAGGAGCTTTCCCTGCTGCAATATAACGCGGGCGCGGATGTCATCTTCAGCGTCGCCGGCGGAACGGGACTGGGCGTATTCGATGCGGCGAAAGAAAAGCAAAAATATGCGATCGGCGTCGACTCCGACCAATCGGCTATGATCATGGACACGGATAGCGAGAAAGCGAATTTGATCGTCACTTCCGCCATCAAAAAAATCGACGAAGCGATCTTCAATGCGGTTGCGGAACTGCAAAAAGGTACGTTGGAAATGGGCAAATTCAAAGTGGTCGGCTTCAACGAGTCGGGCGTAGCATTGGCTGAGAATAACGTCTATAACAGCGTCGTATCGGAGGCCGTTCGGGCTGAAGTAGCGAAAATTAAGGAACAAATAGCGACAGGCCAAATCGAAATCAGCAATGCGCTGCACATGGATACGGCTCAAATCGATGCGCTTCGCAATTCTGTAAAACCTTAAACAGGAAGCCATAGAATTCAAGGGGAAGGGAATTCGATTCGAATTGAATTCCCTTTTGCCGTTATTAGGCGCAGATCCGAAAGGAGAATGGACAGATGCATACGAATTTGCTGGAAATGCGCAACATTATGAAGGTGTATCCGAACGGTGTTGTTGCGAATTCAAATGTAAACTTCTCTTTGGTGGAAGGAGAAATTCATGCGATTGTCGGCGAGAACGGCGCGGGCAAATCCACATTGATGAAGATGATGTTCGGCATGGAACAGCCGAGCGAAGGCGAGATTTTGCTTCGCGGGGAGAAGATGAACTTTCAATCGCCCCAAGAGGCTATCGATCGGGGAATCGGCATGGTGCACCAACATTTCATGCTCGTGCCGTCTTTTACCGTTGTCGAGAATATTATGCTTGGCATGGAGCCGACCAGAGGCCTCAGCATTCATTATAGCGAAGCGATCCGCATGACGCAGGAACTGTCGAAGAAATATAACTTGACCGTCGATCCGACCGCCAAAGTGGAAGATTTGTCGGTAGGCATGAAGCAGAAGGTTGAAATTTTGAAGGCGCTTATCCGCGGCGCGAAAATATTGATTTTGGACGAACCGACCGCGGTGTTGACGCCGCAGGAAACGCAAGAGCTGTTCCGGGAGCTGAAGGTGCTGAAGCGGGAAGGCCATACGATCGTCTTCATTTCCCATAAATTAAAAGAAGTGAAAGAAATTTGCGATCGCATCACCATTATTCGCAGCGGCCGAACCGAAGGCGTATTCCATACCGCGGATGTTACGGAACGGGAAATATCCAAATTGATGGTTGGCCGGGATGTCGTGCTGAAATATGAAAAAGAGCGGGTCGACGCAGGTCCGCCGATTCTTCAGGTGCGGGACTTGTTCTATTCCGACACGAACGGGAAGCCGATCCTTGCCGGGTTGGACTTCTCCATTCGAGCAGGCCAAATCGTCGGCATCGCAGGGGTCGAGGGCAACGGCCAAGGGGAACTGATTCGAGCGCTTACCGGAACGTTGGACGGAGCGAGAGGCTCGATTGCCGTTAACGGAAACGATATGCTCGGCGCGAATATTAAGACGATCCGCAACTTGGGCGTCTCCTATATCCCCGAAGACCGGATGCGGCAAGGCGCCGCCAAAGAAGCGAGCATTACCGACAATTTGATTTCTACCCGGTACCGTAAGAAAGAATGGAATAAAGGACTGTTCCTGAACGGCAACAAAATTGCCCAATTGGCCAAAGATTTGATCGAGCAGTTTCAAGTTCGCTGCAAAGGGCCGAGCCAGCCGATCGGGATGTTGTCCGGCGGCAATATGCAGAAGGTGATCGTTGCCAGGGAATGCTCTGAGGATCCGATTCTATTAATCGCGGAGCAGCCGACAAGGGGCGTGGACGTAGGCGCCGCGCAGCTCATTCATCAGAAATTGCTGGAGTTAAGGCAGAAGAACTGTGCGATCTTGTTGTTGTCGGCCGATTTAAACGAAGTATTGGAACTTAGCGACACCCTTCTTGTTATGTATAATGGCGAATTCGTTTCTTACTTCCCCAACCCGTCCGAAGTGGCGGAAGAGGAGCTGGGACTGTATATGCTCGGTCTCAAAAAACAAAGCAAAGATGAAGTTGGGAGGGCTTTCGAGGCATGAAGTCCAAACATTTTGAAATCGTTCGAACGATGGCCGTCATTGCCATCTCGCTCATTATCGCCTTTTTTATTATCGCATTGGTCAGCAAGCAGCCGTTTACGAGTATTTTTATCTTTTTGTACGAGCCGATCTCGTCGCTTTCTCATATCGGCAACGTGGTGGAAATGGCGATCCCCCTTATGTTTACGGGCCTTTCCGTCGTATTGCTGTTCCGGGTGAACCTGTTCAATCTCGGCGCGGAAGGACTCTTCTACATGGGGGGCGTCGTCGCTGCGGCGATCGCCATCCATTTCAGCTTAAGCTCATTTCTCCATCCCGTCGTAGCCATTGTGGCGGGTGGCCTGGCAGGGGCGATCCTGTCGGCGATTCCGGGCATATTGAAGGCAAAATGGGACGTTAACGTGTTGGTCACGTCGCTCATGTTCAACAGCATCCTGTTTGGCATCGGCTTATTCTTCCTGAACTACAAGCTACGGGATGTGAAGGCGTTCGCCAACGTATCTTACAAATTCGAACCGACCGCTTTGCTGGGCAATCTTGTACCGGGAACGCGGATTCATGCCGGACTGATCGTCGTGCTCCTCTGTATCGTTGCGGCGCACTTTTATATGTACAAGACCAGATGGGGATACGAGCTTCGGATGACCGGAGACAACCGCGAATTCGCCGAGTATTCCGGCATTAATACGGCCAAGATCATCATTATCGTCCACCTGATCGCCGGATTCCTGGCCGGGATGGGCGGATCCATCCAAGTGCTCGGCATGTATTCCCGGTTTCAGTGGACCGCGCTTCCCGGTTACGGATTGGACGGAGCGCTCGTGGCCATGCTGGCGAAGAACAATCCTTTATCGGTCATCGGCGGGGCCTTGTTCCTTGCCTATATCCGGATCGGGGCGGACCAAATGGCACGCATGTCGGATGTGCCGGCGGAGATGATTTCGATCGTACAAGCCGTCATCATCCTGTTAATTTCGGCGGAGCAATTTTTGAAATTTTGGAAAAACCGGATGTTGTTAAAGGAGGCGGGCAAACATGAATAACTTGCTGGATGTCATCTTCTCGACAGACTTTGCCTTTTCCGTTCTCCGCGTAACAACGCCCATTCTGTTCGCAGCGCTAGGTGCGCTAATCTCGAATCGGGCCGGCATCGTCAACATCGGTCTGGAAGGGATCATGCTTGTGGCCGCGCTGACAGGCGTCATTGCTAGCGCCTATACCGGGAGCGCCTGGATCGGGCTCCTTGCGGCCGTCATCGCGGGACTGATCATTACGTCGATACTGGCTTATTTCACCTTGCATTTTAAAACGAATATTATATTGGGCGGGATTGCGGTCAATATGTTCGCGTCGGGAGGAACGGTGTTCATTCTCTATTTAGTGAGCGGGGACAAAGGGGCTTCCACTTCGCTCAAAAGCGAGGTGCTGCCAAGCATTGCGATCCCGTTCATTAAAGATATCCCGGTACTTGGCCCGATTCTATCCGGCCATAACGTATTGACTTACGCAGCCTTGATCGCGACTGTCGGCGTCTACTATATGTTGAAGAAAACGCCGCTGGGCTTGCGTATCCGGTCGGTCGGGGAAAATTACCATGCCGCTCAATCGGTGGGCGTTCGCGTGAATCGGATTCAGTTTATCGCGCTATTGTACAGCGGATTTTTCGCGGCGCTGGGCGGAGCGTACATGTCGATGGGGTATCTCTCGATCTTCACGCGTGACATGACGGCCGGACGCGGATGGATCGGGATCGCGGCCGAAGCGGTAGGGCGCAGCACAACCGTGGGCACGTTTATCGCCTCGATGCTCTTCGGGGCTGCCGATGCGCTCGCCAATGCGCTGCAAATCTTGAAAATTCCGACCGAATTGATTGCCACGACGCCTTACGTCACTACCGTCATCGGATTAATCGTATATGCCGTCGCCGAATCGAGATGGAAGAAGCGCAAGAAAACGAAGCATTCTTTGAAGAAGGTGCAATAAGCGATGTTGGAGACGATCAAGAAATGGCCGAAAGTCGAGCTGCATTATCATCTGGACGGAGGATTGCGCCCGGATACGATCAAAGAGATCGCATCGCAATTGGGGATGCCGTTGCCGCCCGATGAAGAGGCGTGGCGGTCCGCTCTTCATGTTACGGACGAATGCCCGAGTTTAATCGAATATTTGAGCAAATTCCAATTGCCGGCCCTTTGCCTGCAAACTGCGGAGCATTTGAAGCGGGCCGCCTACGAGGCGGTAGAAGACGCGGCACAAGACAATATCAAATATATCGAGATTCGTTTCGCGCCCCAATTGCATACGGAGGGGGGCCTGTCGTTGGAAGATGTCGTTTCTTCCGTCGTGGAAGGAGCGAAGGCGGGCGAACGGGACTTTGGGACGATCGCCCGTATCATTCCGATCTGTTTGCGCAATCATGACGTTGCGCGCAATTGGCAGGTGCTGGAACTGACGAAGAAATGGATCGGCAAAGGCGTCGTCGGCATCGATTTGGCCGGGGACGAAGCGGGCTTTCCGCCGCAGCTTCACCGATCGGTCTTCGTCGCGGCGAAGCAAAGCGGGATTCCGATTACGATTCACGCCGGGGAAGCGGCAGGCGCGGACAGCATCCGCCAAGCCGTTACGGGATTGTTCGCGCAGCGCATCGGGCACGGCGTCCGCCTGGCCGAGGATCCGGAATTGCTCGAATTTGTGAAGGAGAAGAAGATTCCGCTGGAAATGTGCCTGACCAGCAACATCCAAACGAAAGCGGCGCCCTCCTGGGAGGATCATCCGATTCGGCAGTATGACGAACTAGGCATTATCGTTACCGTCAATACGGACAACACAACCGTGTCGAATACGACGTTGACCCAGGAATACGAACGTTTGATGCGGTATTGCCGCTTTTCATTTTCCGATTTGCAACGGATCGTCTTGAACGCTTTGGATGCTTCCTTTGCGGAGGCGGAGGTTAAGGAGAAACTGCGTGCCGAATTCAAAGCGGAGTTTGGCCGTTTCGGATCGGCGTAATGCCTTAGAACGAGATATGACATCATTTATTTTACAATACATTACAATACTTCGAGGTAGGTTATAGCTATGAATCGTGTAATCATTGATACGGACATCGGAAGCGACATTGACGATGCAATGGCCATTGCGCTTGCCATGAGATCGCCTGAAATAACGATTGAAGGGATTACCACGGTCTATGGCGATGCGCATTTGCGAGCCAGAATGGTCGCGAAAATGCTGCAATACGGCGGTCGGCAAGACGTTCCCGTCTTTGCAGGCATCGATCGGCCGCTGCTTCACAATCGTGAAGTATGGATGGCAGGGCACGAAGGCGTCGGATTGATCGAAGAATCCGAGGAACTTCTATATGAAGACAAACATGCGGTTGACTTTATCGTTGAAACGGTCATGGCCAATCCCGGCCAAATTACGCTCATTCCGATCGGGCCGTTAACGAATATCGCCGCCAGTATCGTGCGCGAGCCGCGTATCGCCCGGAACGTGAAGGAGATTATTCTTATGGGCGGCGTCGCGCGCCTTGGCGACAACGGGGCCGACATTCGTCATGTGGAGCATAATATCGTCTCCGACCCGGAATCGGCGTCGCTCGTATTCCGCAGCGGAGCTCCGATCGTGATGGTAGGATTGGACGTGACGCTGAAGGTTGTTATCTCGGAGCGCGAACGGCGGCAATTGCTGGAATCCGGCGATTCCCTCAACGTTGCGCTTGCCGGCATGATGGAACGTTGGTTTCAATATAACAATGAAGATTTCACATTTATGCATGATCCGTTGACGGTTGCGCTTGTCATTGACCGGAGCCTGGTGAAGACGAAGAAGATGAAAGTCAACGTCGAGTACGATCATCGCTTGAAAACCGGGCAAACGATTGCGGTGCAGGCGGAAGACGCCAACGTAGATATTTGCCTGGATGTCGATCCGGATCGGATGGTCAAACTGTTGATGGAACGATTGCTCAGAGGGGATTCCGAATGATGACGGGCAACGTTGTGGTCGTAGGCAGCCTGAATATGGATGTTGTCGTCAAAACGTCCCGTTTTCCGGTTGAAGGAGAGACAATTCTGGGCGAGGAGGTTCATTTTGTCCCGGGCGGCAAAGGGGCCAATCAAGCGGTAGCCGCCGCACGGCTCGGCGTTCGTACGACGATGCTCGGCGCGGTCGGCGAGGATGCGTTCGGCCAAACGTTGCTGCAATCCTTGCACGGCAGCGGCGTTGAGGTCGGGCATGTGAAGCAAGTTGGGGGCACGGCGACAGGCATCGCATCGATCATGCTGGCGCCTGCCGACAACTCCATTGTCGTCGTGCCGGGAGCGAACGGCACCGTGACCGCTGCGGATGTGCAAGCATCGGAGCATGTTATTGCGGAGGCCGATATCGTCTTGGTCCAATTGGAAATTCCGATGGAGGCGGTGGAATCCGCCGTGGAAGCCGCGTGGAAACATGGGGTGCCTGTCATTCTGAATCCTGCGCCGGCCCGGAGCCTGCCGAAGCAATTGCTCGGCAAAGCCGCCTATATTACGCCCAACCGCTCCGAGCTTCAGACGTTGACCGGGGTCGATTTGTCCAGCCGGCCCCTGGAGGAAGCGGTCGACGCGCTGCTCGACATGGGTCCCGGCTGCGTCGTCGCTACGCTCGGAGCGGAAGGGGCGGCATGGAAACAACGGGGCGGCCGGCTTACGATGCAGCAATCATACCCGGTTTCCGTTGTCGATACGACGGGAGCGGGGGATGCCTTTAACGGAGGCTTGGCGTCCTGTCTGGCCATGGGCCGCAGTCTTGCCGACAGCGTCGGCTATGCCGTGCGCGTTTCGGCGCTGGCGGTAACGAAATTCGGCGCGCAGGACGGCATGCCGACCCGCGAAGAAGTGGAGCGGTTCCATACGAATGTAGGAGAAGCTGCCACGTAAATCGCTTTGTAGTTTTGCAATAACCAACGGTCCGCTGACTGCATGAAGTCTCGATTTAGTAAAGCGAAGAAGCCTTCTAAACCTCCGGTCAAGAGGAGTTAGAAGGCTTCTTTTTTAATGCAATCGCCCCTGCTCCCAAGTTCGCGGACACAGGGTACGTTAATTGTGACGAACGGCCCGATCTCGGATCGTTTGCGGACAGACGATTCTTTATTCGCGGCAAAAGCGCACAAACAAGCCCTCCGACGGACGAATAACGGAACCGAAGTCCTCCAAAACAGCGAATCAGCGATTTTGACGCGATATAACGGCCGTACGGTCCGGATAGCAATTTCCGATGCAACGCTAGCAGTGGAAAAGCGGGAATCGGATGTCAGCGCCGCTGGATAAACGATATCGGTGAACTTTTCCGGGAAGAGTAATTTCCCGTCGCGCGGGGAAGCTTAATTGGCAGAGAAGCAAAATGATGATCTTTGCCAAGAAGGAAGGGATAACGATGGCCCGAAGAAGCCGAAGGCTGCTCGTAACGGGGGCGGAACAAGGCGTCAAGGATTTGAAGGCGGATGTTATGCGCCGCGAAGGCTATGCCGTCGATCCGAATCATCCGGACGACGTCAAGTACGAAGTGGCGAAAGACGTCGGCGTGCCGTTGCAACAGGGCGATAACGGCGATTTGCAGACGGAAGAGGCCGGCCGTGTCGGAGGGAAAATCGGCGGCCCGATGGTTCGCGAAATGATTCGTATCGCCCAGGAGCAACTGGTCAAGCAACAGAAGAAATAGCGGCATAAGCATGTTCAACTGCGTAAATGATAAGTGATTGGGGCTGTCGCGGCAGCCTCTTTTTATTGCTAATGATTTGCAATTGACATGAAACCTAAAGGTGTCATATAATCTTAAACGAAACCTAAAGGTTTCGCATTTTGATATTGGATCATAAATTTGGAGGTACCATCATGGAAAACAAATCGCAACAAACGTTGCCTGAAATTCGTCATACGCTCGAAATGAACGCTCCGATCGAAAAGGTGTGGGAAGCCGTCGCGACATCGGAAGGAATCGCCGCATGGTTTATGCCTAACGATTTTCAACCGATCGACGGGTATGAGTTCCAATTGAACGCAGGCCCGTATGGGATGTCGCCTTGCAAGGTGACGGAAATCGATCCGCCGAACCGGCTTTCGTTCACTTGGGGCAAGGATTGGACGGTAACGTTTGAATTGGCCGACATGAACGGCCGGACGGAATTTACGTTGATTCATGCCGGCTGGGATGCGGATACGTTGACCGAATTCAATGAGGCTCATTCCATCGTTCGCGACAGAATGGATCAAGGCTGGGCCGGACTGGTGGAAAAATTGCGCGCCTATGCCGAAGCATAATATGGCCGCCGAATCGGCGAAACCGGACGTTTTTCAAGCTATCGCCGATCCGACGCGCCGTCAGCTGTTGCAAATGCTAAGCAATGGAGAAATGCCGGTCACCGCAATGAGCGGACATTTCGCCATGAGCCGCACGGCCGTCTCCAAGCATTTGCGCATCTTGGCGGATGCGGGGCTGGTCGCGAACCGGAAGGTCGGCCGGGAAACGAGGTACCGCCTCCAGCCGGAGCCGCTGCTCGAATTAAAAAGGTGGCTCGAGTATTACGATCGGTTTTGGGAGAACAAGTTGGCGATGCTCAAGCATTATGTGGAAGAAACCGCGGCGGACGACTAGACATGGCCGGACGGATCCGCTAACGTTGCATCTCCCGCCGCCAGCTTTATCCGATATTGTAGCGGCGCAAGAGATCGGCGATGTTCATGTCGAGTATCGGACGACGCAAATCGATATATCGGTTTAAATACGCGTTTATGCTTTTTCCAAACGATGAAAGATCGTACGACCGGCAAGACTTGCCAAGGGTCGGCGATCTTCTTTTGTTCATGAGGAATGAACCGCATGTTTCGTTGTATCGGAGATATTCCTGCTTTCCAAACTTTATTTAATCTGGTACTGTTTCTTTGCGGGAAAGTATCCTCTCGGGAAAGGTGCGGATTCAGAATGAAGCTGAGTCTGAAGGAGTACAATACATTGCGCAATCAGATCCTGGTCGTATTTCTGTCGGTCATGATCATCGTATTGTTGATTGTCGGAATTATGACCTTTCATCTGGTGTCGGCGCTTATAACGAAAAATGCGGAGAAGCAAATCCGGCAGACGGCGGCAGAAGCGAACGGCAGATTGGAAACGCTTTATAAACAAATCGACGTGCTGACAAGCCAGATGGTGACCAACACGGAAGTCCAGCAATTGCTGCTTCAGGTGGCGGAAGGGCATCCCGCCAAATTCGAACAACGCCAGGCATTGACGCGAACGATCGGCTCATTTCAAGTTTATTCGGACGGGATCAACTCGCTCGATCTGTATACGAAAGATTACCAAAGATTATATCCGCTTGACGAAACGAATTTGCTGACCCGTCTCGACAAGAAATGGGTAGAAGAGGCCGACCGCGCGAAGGGGAGTATGGTCTGGATCGGGACCGATCCTCGGGACCCGGCTTACTTTCTCGCGATTCGGCGCATCAGCCTGATCGACCGTTGGTTTTCCAATGGGGGGTATCTGTTAATTCGTATGAATCGCAATTATTTTCAACTTGAAGTTCCGAATTCGAGTCCCAGCAGCGGCGAATATATGGTTCTCGTCGACCGCAATATGGCAACCATCTCGTCGAATTACGACGGAGATATCGGACAAGCCGTTCGGGAACGGCTAAGGCTGACGATTCAAGACAAAGAATACATCGTCGTCAGGCAATCTTCCGATTTGACCGGTTGGACATTGTACATTCTGACTCCCGTCGGCAGCCTGACGGAAGGGCTTTCCGTCCTTCGGACGGCCATCGCCGCATCCGGGGGAATCGGATTTTTCATTTTCCTTGTATTCTCCGTGTTCCTCTCCACACTCATCACCAGACCGGTTCTGAAGCTGATCAAGACGATGCGCAGCGCCCGGACAGGCACGTTGAAGCCGAGCCCGGAAATGAATTCCACGGTGGAGATCAATGAATTGACGAAAACTTATAACCAAATGGTAGACAATATGAACGAATTGATCGAAGCGATTTACGAGAAAGAGCTCGTTCGCAGCCACACTGAGTTGAAAGCGCTTCAGGCGCAAATTGATCCGCATTTCCTGTACAATACGCTGGAAGCGCTCTATTGGTCTCTCCAAGATAAGGAAGAGGATGAATTGGCCGAATTGGTCATTGCTATGTCGGATTTATTCCGTTATACGATCGGAAACGCGCATCAGGGCGAATGGGTAACGATCCGGGACGAGCTGGAGCATGCCGAACGCTATATGCAGCTTATGAAACTGCGGTTCGGCGACCGATTGACCTGGAGCATCTCGGCCGCGCCCGGATGCGAGAGGGTTCCGATCCCGAAGCTGATGATTCAGCCGCTTGTGGAGAATGCCGTGCTGCACGGCGTAGGGAACAAGAAAGGGCCGGGGTCGGTGCATATTCGCGTAAGGCGCGCGGATCCGTCCCCGAAATGGATCATTGAAGTGGAGGACGACGGTCCCGGGATCGAGGAAAGCGCCGTGCGGTCGATTCTGCGATCGTTGGAACAAGAAGCCGTTGTGGCGATGAAGGGGAGCGGCATGGCGATTGCGAACGTCAATAAAAGGTTGCGGCTGTATTACGACCGCGCGAAGATTCGCGACATCTCGATTCGCAGCCAGGCGGGGCAAGGAACGGTCATAACCTTTGAAATACCGGGAGGAGATGCGTAATGCGCATGAAAACGATACTGATCGTAGACGACGAGCCGATGACAAGGAAAGGATTGCAAAAAACGTTGGAAGTTTGGGGGGCGGGCCGATACGACATTCTCGTCGCGGAAGATGGGGACGAAGCGCTGGATATGTTGGGACAAAAGCAAGTTCACGTGTTGATTACCGATATTCGCATGCCCGAAATGAGCGGTTTGCAGCTCGTGAAGACGATGCGAGGAGAGCGGTATCAACCGGTTGTCATCGTTCTGTCGGGATACTCGGAATTCGATTATGCGCGGGAAGCGTTGCAGCTCGGAGTCGTCAACTATTTGCTGAAGCCTGTCGCCAAACAGAAACTGATCGAGGCGGTGGAACAGGCATTGGAGATTGAAGAGCGGCGACAGCGAGCCGAAATGATCGAGAAGGTGGTCGACCTTCGGCTCGTCGATTTGCAAGCTAAAGACCGTCATAGCCCGCCGCCGATTCAAGCGGCTATACGGTATATCGAAGACAATTTGCGCCGTCAGATCGGTTTGCGCGAGGTTGCGGAGCATGTGCATCTGAACCAGAGCTATTTCAGCGCGCTGTTCAAGGAGAAGACCGATCTCACTTTTAGCGAATACGTAACGAGAAGCCGAATGCAATACGCCAAACATTTGCTCGTTTTCACGGACATGCCGGTTGCGGCCGTCGCGGAGGAAGTCGGCTATCAGACGGTAAAATATTTCATAACCTTGTTTAAGGAATACGAAGGAATGACCCCCAGCCAGTATCGCAGACAAATCGACGGGAATGAACCTATTTAACCCTATTCCAAAAATAGTGGAATTTTACCTAATGGCCGTACCCTTACACCGTATAGGACCGAAATGCTACACTGAAAAAATAGATATATAAGAAAGCGCATACAACACACATTACAAGGGGGAAGAAGCGATGAGGCGCAAATCATCCGTTGTGGTTGCATTCCTGTTCGCTTTCATTCTATTGATGGCGGCTTGCGTTCAAGGCTCCGATTCAAGCGGCAGCGGTACGACAATAACAAGCTCGGGCAAAGAAATCACGATCCAAATGATGCATTTGTGGCCGGATGTCGAGAACTCCGCGCAGAACAAATTGGTTAAGGAGATTATAAACGCCTACGAAACGGAACATCCTCATGTGAAAATCAAAGCCGAAGTGCTGGAGAATGAACCATACAAAAATAAACTCAAGGTGCTGTCCGCATCGAACAGTCTTCCGGACGTGGGATTTACTTGGGCGGCGGGGTTTCTTGAACCGTATGTGAAGGGGGAATTATTCGCGCCGCTGGACGATCTGCTTCAGAATGAGATGAATGGCCGGTTCGTGACAGGTACGACGGAAGCTTTTGCTATGAACGGCCAAACGTATGCGCTTCCCGTCGAGTTGAATATCGTGCCCGTATTCTACAACAAGGAAATGTTCGGCCAATACGGATTGGAGCCTCCGCAAACCTACGATGAATTCAAGCATATTATCAAAACGTTGAACGAGAACGGCGTCACGCCGATCGCGCTCGGAGCCAAGGATGCATGGACGGGTTCGTTCTGGTATATGTACCTTGCCGACCGGCTCGGAGGAGCCGAACTGATGGATCAATCCGTTGCGAATTGGCATTTCACCGATCCGAGCCTGATCGAGGCGGCAAGAATGGCTCAAGAATTGGTGGATATGAACGCGTTTATGAAAGGTTTCAACGGCTTGTCCAATGAGGAAGCCAAATCCGAGTTCATGAATGAAAGAGCCGCCATGTACGCGATGGGGACCTGGGAAGTGCCCAACTATACGACAAGCCCCGACGTCCCGCAATCGTTTAAAGACAAAATCGGTTTCTTCAAATTTCCGACGATCGATGGCGGCAAGGGCGAATTAAACAATTGGGTCGGCGGGGTCGGTGTCGGCATGTTTGTGTCGGAGAATTCGAAAGTGAAGGAAGAAGCGAAAAAGTTTGCATCCTACTTTGTCAAGATGTGGGGCGAAAAGTCGGTCACCGAAGCCGGAATTATCCCCGCAACGAAAGTGGATACCGGATCCGTACAGCCTCCTCCAATGTTCATCGATTTGCTGGATGAGTTAAACGAGGCGAACAAAGTCACGCTCTATCTTGACGTTCAAATGAAGCCGGTCGCATCGGAGGAACATCAAAAACTGATTCAGGCGTTGCTTGGCAAGGAAGTGACGCCGGAAGGCTTCGCACAGAAGCAGGAAGACGTGCTGAAGGCCGGCAAATAACCGTCTGCGGCGGAGAAAAGGACGCAGCGATTGCGGCTAAGTCCTTTTTATGTTCCATTCCTTTACTTTTTGGTGTATGATAAGAACTAACGTTCTCATTGTTCGAAGGAGGAACAGAAATGCCGAAAGAATACGAGCCGATCACCGTAAAGCAAACGCTGACGAAAGTGAAGGAAGAGCGCATGCCCTTCAACTGGTCGGTCAACCCGTACCGGGGATGCGCGCATGGCTGCAGCTTTTGCTATGCCCGCGGGTTTCAGGCTTTTATCGATAAAGGGGCCGACGACGAATTTCAAAATCATATTATGCTGAAAATGAACGCGGCCGAGGCGTTGGAAGCTCAGCTCTCGAAGCTGGCGGTCCGATTCAATCATGATATCGAAGCGGTAAGCCGCCATGTCGGCAGCGTGGCGATCGGTACGGTCACCGATCCGTACCAGCCGGCGGAAGGCAAGGCGATGCTGACCCGGGAATGCCTGAAAGTTCTGGCCAAATACCGGATCGACACGTCGATCACGACCCGCTCGCCGCTCATCCTCCGCGATCTCGATCTGCTCGGGATCATGCCGTCCGTAGCGGTCAACATCAGTTTGAACACGCTTGACGGCCAATTGGCGCGCAAGCTGGAACCGGGCTCTCCCTTGCCTTCCAAACGGTTGGATACCCTTGAACGGCTGAGCGGCCATGGCGTGCAAACCGCCGTATTCATGGCGCCGATCCTTCCTTATTTAACCGATTCCGCCGACCAGATGGAGGCGATTTTCGCCGCTGCGCGGGAGCGGGGGGCATCCTATGTCATGACGTCGCTGCTCAGGCTGTCGCCCGATGTGAAGAAGTGGTATTACAAGACGCTTCGCGAGCATTTCCCGGAGAAGCTGCCCGCCTACCGCAATTTATATACCGGCCGCTATGCCGAAGACGAGTACCGTCAGCGGATACGCAGCATAACGGAGGAATTGCGCCGCAAACACAAACTTTCCCCGGCACCGGCGGGCGCGGCTGCGGCTGCCGGCACGGCTTGGGCGAAAGAGCGGGCCGGGGGAAGCTCCCGGGAGCTGGAACGTATTGCCGGCCAACTGCCTCTGGAGCAGTTGTCCTTCGTTTTTTGAACGATTAGACAAGGAAGTCCCTTCGAAGGGCTTCCTTTTTTTATCTTTCCTATTGCCTCTCTTAATTTGATACTATATTGATAGCCGCTCCAAGAGAGCGGCACGCTTCGATATGCAAGTTAAGCGAATGTTAAGGAATTAGCCCGATATTGTTAAGCTTTTTTTGTTACATTAAGTATAAGAGGTTGTTCAAAAAGTCCCCTTTTGATCACGAAGATGAACTGGGAGCGAACTCGACATCGAATCTTGCGTTCACCCTCGAAGTCCGGTGCTCATGTAGGTTTTGCCTACACTCCGCTCCTCCTTCTTCGGGTTCTCGCAACCTTCTCGGTGCTGAAAAGTCGACTTTTTGAACACGCACTATAACACATTTTTTGAACTTTTTAAGAACCTAAAGAGGTGGAGATCATGTCGAGAGAAAGCATTCTATTGGTCGATGACGAGAAAGAGATTATCGAACTGATGGAAATCTATTTTAATAATGAAGGATACATCCTGCATAAGGCGTCCAACGGGGTGGAGGCGCTGGAAGTGCTGCAGAATCATGTCGTCGATTTGATCATTCTGGATGTCATGATGCCGAAGATGGACGGCTTGCAAGCTTGCATGAAAATTCGCGAACGGAATAATACGCCGATTATTATGCTTTCCGCCAAAAGCCAGGATATCGATAAAATCTCGGGCCTCAGCATCGGCGCCGACGATTACGTGACCAAGCCGTTCAATCCGCTTGTTCTGCTTGCGCGGGTCAAGTCCCAACTGCGAAGGTACAAGCAGCTCAATCATCAGGGCGGCTATAAGAATGAAAACGAGATTGTGATCGACGGACTGGTGATTAACGTAGCGACGCATACGGTAACCGTCGACGGCCAGGAAGTCCGGCTGACGCCGCGCGAGTTCGCCATTCTCAAGCTGCTGGCGGTCAATCGGGGCATCGTGCTCAGTATGGACAAAATTTATGAAGAAGTTTGGAATGAGCCGTTTATGGAGTCCAAAAACACGATCATGGTTCATATCCGCAAAATACGCGAAAAAATCGAAAAAGACAAACAAAACCCCGAGTTTATCAAAACCGTCTGGGGAATCGGGTATAAAATGAAGTCTCCCAAGGAGGTATGAAGATGATCGGCCGGAACCTGTTCCATTCGATGCGCTGGAAGTTCTTCGTCGTTTTTGTCTCAAGCATCGCTTTGACGGCCCTCGTTCTGCTGCTGGGGCGCTTGCTCGCGTCGTTTATCGTCAATTACCCTACGTTCAACGCTCCGTTGATCTGGACGATCAATAACATCGGTTCGCGGCCGGTTATGATCGTTTCCGGAACGGCATTGTTTATCTTTTTCTACTTCCTTACAAGCCGTCCGGTCATCCGCTACACGACGGAAATCGCCGGTACGATGCAGGAAATGGCCAAAGGAAGGTTCGATGTGCCGATTCCTGTCAAATCGCCGGGCGAATTGGGCAGAATCGCCTCCCATGCCAACGATGTGGCGGAGGAATTGAATAATTACTTGCAGGAAATCAATTATGGGCTGCGGGAGATCGCCAAGGGCCGATTCGAACACGATATTCCCGTCAAACCGGGCAACGACCTCGGCACGGTGGCCGAGAGCATTAACCGGATGAGCGCTCAATTGCATCGCTCCATTCAGGAAGAGCGCAACGCCGAGAAGACGAAGAACGATCTGATTACGGGCGTGTCCCACGATCTTCGGACCCCGTTGACCTCGATTCTCGGATTTCTGCAGCTGATTGAAAACGACCGGTACGTCGACGAGGTGGAGCTTCGCTATTACGTCAATATTGCCTATGAGAAATCGTTGGGGTTGAAAAATCTGATCGACGATTTATTCGAATATACGAGCATTAACAACGGATTGCCGCTGAAGCTGGAACAATTGGATCTAAACGGTTTCTTCCGCCAGTTGGCGGAAGAATTCGTGCCAAGCCTGGAAAACGCCGGCATGACGTGCCGGGTTCATGCGCCGGAGCGTCCGGTGCGCATTCGAGCGGATGGAGACCGGCTCGTCCGTGCCTATGAAAATCTGATTTCCAATGCGATCAAATACGGCCGGAAAGGCAAATTCGTCGATATTCATATTCAAGAAAGCGACGGGCAGGCCGTCGTGAAGGTTTGCAATTACGGGGAGCCCATTCCCGAACGGGATTTGCCGCTTATATTCGACCGTTTCTATCGGGTGGAACAATCAAGATCGAAGGAAACCGGAGGAACAGGCCTGGGTCTTGCTATTACGAAAAGCATTATCGAAGTGCACGGCGGCAACATATCCGTAACGAGCGATCGGCGGGAGACCTGCTTCCAAACGACGTTTCCCGTATCGGTAAGGAGGGAACATGAAGTTTAGAACGATATCGTTAGTTTTGGCCATGATGCTTTGTTTCACGACTTTCTATTGTGCCGTCGAATCTGCCTTTGCGCTTGCCGCCGATCCGATCAAGGGCATCGGCCGCATCCCGGAGATCAAGCCGGGACAAAGCAAACTGATTCTTCCCGCGGCTCCGAAGGGATATACAATATCGATATACGGCAGCGACCGGCTGCCGGCGATCGATCTGGAGGGCAATATTCATACTCCGTTAATCGACGTAACAACAAATCTAATCTTCCGGTTGGAAGACGAGAAGAATCCGGACCGGACATGGGTATCCGACCCCATTCCGGTCATCGTGCCGGGCCGACATAAGCAAGCGAAAGGCTCGAATCAAGAGCCGCAAGTCGTTCCGTCGCTGCGGGAATGGTACGGAAGAGAGGGAGACTTCCAATTGACGAAGTCTTCGAGAATTGCGGTAGCTCCGGCGCATTCGGACGTTTTGCGGCATGTGGCGGAAATTGTCAAGAACGATGTGAAGGATATTAGCGGCCTGGATCTGGATATCGTTCCCGGCGCTCCTGCATCCGGCGACATCTATCTGTCTCTGGACGAGACGCTGAGCGATCTCGGACGAGAAGGATATGTCCTCGATGCGGATCGCAACGTGACGATCGAGTCGGCCGATGCGCAAGGCGTGTTGTACGGAACGAGGACGCTCTTGCAAATATTAAAATCGGACGAAGGGCATTCCCGCATTCCTCGGGGGATCGCAAGGGATTATCCCAAGTATGAAGTTCGCGGCTTCATGCTCGATGTGGCCCGGAAATTTTATACGATCGATTTTTTGCGCGATTATATTAAGCTGCTGTCCTGGTACAAGATGAACACATTTCAAATTCATTTAAACGAAAGCACGGGCGGTTTCCGCCTGGAGAGCGAAACTTACCCCGGGCTGGCGGCCAAAGACGGATACTATACGAAGGAAGAGTTCAGGCAATTGGTTCGTCTCGGGATGGAGTACGGGGTCAACGTCGTTCCGGAAATCGATACGCCGGGGCATTCCCGCGCTTTTACCGAATACGATCCGACTCTAGGGGAAGGGCATTATTTAAATATTAACAATCCGAAATCCGTGCAATTTGTGCAAAGCTTGTTTGACGAATATTTGGACGAACGCAACCCGACCTTTATCGGGCCGGACGTACATATCGGTACGGACGAGTACAATGCGGAGCGTCAGGAGGATATCGAGGCGTTTCGCTCCTATATCGACACGATGATCCGGTATGTCCGCGGCAAAGGCAAGCATCCGTCGTTATGGGGCGGATTGACTTTGTACGACGGCAAAACGCCGATCGGCGCAGGGGCGGCGATGGATATTTGGCATGAACGGTACGGGGAAGCGCGGCAAGCTGCCGAGCTCGGATACGATATCGTCAATGTCGACCATCGCTCGCTCTATATCGTTCCGACGCGCACCGATTACTTGAACGGCCGTAAGCTGTACAACGAATGGGAGCCGAATCGCTGGGGCGATACGATGCTGCCTTCCGGGCATCCCAGGTTGAAAGGCGGCAAATTCGCCCTATGGAACGACGCGTCCGTCGCGAACGGAATTTCCATGGACGATTCCCACGACCGCATCCTTCCCGCCGTTCAAGTATTGTCGGAGAAAATGTGGTCCGGCGCCGAAAAGGCCCGCGACTACGACCGATTCGTACAATTGGCGGCCGGTATCGGGGATGCGCCCGGGGCGGATTTGTCCCATAAGGTGAGCACGAATCGCAAAGACGGGAATGTCGTCGAATACCTGTTCGAAGGCGGTTTTGCCGATTCGTCCGGCAACGGCTACGACGGTTCCGCCGTCAATGCAACGTTGACACAGGGACGGTTCGGACAGGGGCTTAGGCTGAACGGCGGCAGCAGCTATGTGAAGACGCCGCTGACTTCGCTTGGGTTCGGCTGGACCGTTTCCATGTGGGTGAAGCCGGATGCCGGCAATCCCGACGATGCGGTCCTTATGGAATCGCCTGCCGGCCAATTGAAGTTGAAGCAGGGGAAGACCGGGAAACTGGGCTTTTCCAAGGAAAACTACCATAGCGTCTTCGATTACGAGGTTCCGGCGGGGAAATGGACTCATCTGCTGCTTACCGGGGATAACAAAGGCACCGTTCTTTACGTGAACGGCGACGAATACGCGGAGAGAACGGACCTGTCCTTTCCGCACGTCCAAACCTTCGTCTTGCCGATCGAGAAGATCGGAAGCGCGACGAACTCGTTTCGCGGCGCGATCGACAATGTGATGATCTTCAACAGGCCGATTGATCTGTTGCAGAGCAATCACGAACTCGCGCGCGGCAAGAAAGCCGAATCGTCGGCGCTTGAAACGCCGGCTTTCGCCCCGGGCAAGGCGGTGGACGGCAACCCCGATACGAGATGGTCGGCCGCCGCCGTTGACGACGCCTGGTTCCAGGTGGACCTTGGCGATCAATATCCGATCGATCGGATCGCGATTCAATGGAAAGCCGCCTATGCCACAGCCTACAAGCTGCTTGTTTCCGAGGACAATCGGCATTGGACCAATGTAAAGAGCGGCGACGGGATCATCGAAGGCAAAGGCGGACTGGAGACGATCCGGTTCGACAAAATCAAAGCAAGATATGTCCGGTTTCAGGGGGTCAAACGGGCGACCGCTTACGGGTACTCCTTCTCTTCGTTGGAGGTATATAAGGCGCCGAAAGAGATGAGCGAATATAAAGCTTCGTTCGATCAAGCCGAGGCGGCCTTGAAGTCGGGACAAGGCGACGAAGAAACGAACCGCCGCTTGCTCCGTCTTGTTAACCGTTATCCTTATGACATGTCTGACGATCAATAAACGCCGAAGAGACTTGCTTCGGACGATATGCGCTGTCAGAGCGCGTTTCGTTCGGGCAAGTCTTTTTTATTGCGTAAGGAAGAAGCGTTTTATTCTATAGCAACTGCAAAAATCCAGTTATTTCGCGACAATACCCGCGTTTGGAGCATAGCAACTGCAAAAATCCATCTAATCGAGCTCGTTTCTCTTCTAATATGCCATTTTGGACAGAAATAACTGGATAATTGCAACTATTCGGTCTAGTTTCGCCGAAATGGGCGTTTGTAAATGGATTTTTGCAGTTACATAAGTGGGCAACGTACGTTCCGATAGAGTGGGCGTCCTTCAAACGTCCGAATTCGGCTCACCGCCAAGAACATCATCAGATGTTTGTATTATGTTAAGCATTTGTTAAGGGTTTCATTAGCCGTTCGTTAAGAACTGTGTATTACTCTTATAGTCAAACAAGGAACATGCGTTATTGCGCTATAAGTCCAGCGGTAAGATGTCAAGTCCCTGATTCTTGAGAATTGGAAATTTTCTTGGCCGTAAAGCAAGGGAGTCAGGGAAAATGACAGCACCAAACTAAACCCAGCCCGAAAATCAAGTCATTTA
>NZ_CAKKLI010000012.1:0-127935 GCF_918697855.1 Paenibacillus sp. CECT 9249
AAGCCGCACCGCTCGCCGCAGGCGCAGGTGCGGCCCAGGGCGCGAACGCGCCGGCCGTCACGGCCGCCGGCGCGCGCGCCACGGCAACGCCGCAGCTGCTGGCGCAGGCTGCTGCGGCGTTGCAAGAGCTGGCCGCGGCGCTGCCGCACGCGGCCGAAACGGCGCTCCCCGCACGCGGGGGAGCGCCCGGGGGCGCGGCCGGCATGGCCGCCGCGCCTGATGCTGCTGCGCGCGCAGCGCAGCAGCCGGTATCGCCGCAGCCGCCGGCAGCGGCTGCGGAGCAACAGGCGGCGCCCGCACCGGCGCCGCAAGCTGCGGCGGCGACGAATACCGCCGCCGCGCAGCCCGATCAGGCTTCGCCATGGATCGGGCGCATGTTGAAGCTGCTCGGCGTCGAGCATGAGCAGCTCGCGTGGAAACAGATCGACGGCTCCGCATCGGAACCGTCGATTCAGCCGCAGCCGCAGGCGATGTCCCATACGCCTGCCGCCGCGGCGGCGCGCGAGTCCGCCGCTGAGCCGTTCAAGGCGGACGTGCAGACGCAAACGCCTCTTCCGAACATCAATGCTATGCCCACCGCCACAAGCGGCGCCGCCATTCATGATTCGCTGAAGAGCGTGCTGCTGCAACTGGCGCAAGCGGAGGATGCGCCCCCGGCGTTAAGGGAAACGGCACAGCAAATCGTCCAACAGATTACCGGCCAGCAGTTGCTGATGACAGGCGACCGAGCCGCTCATTTTGCGCATGTCAGCTTGTTCATCCCGTTTCAGGACGCCGATGGCGGGCAAACGGCAACCGTACATATTCAAGCGCGCACAAGCAAGCGCGGCGAACTGGACGCGAATAACTGCCGACTCTGGTTCGATTTGGACATGCATACGCTAGGCAGAACGATCGCCGACGTGCATGTCGTCGACAAAATCGTCAGCCTGAAACTGCATAACGACAACCCGTGGCTCGGACCATTGGTGGAAGAGCATCGGTTGGAAATGGCCCAATCGCTTGAAGGCGCCGGTTACCAGCTGCTCTCGCTCGCAACGGCTCCAATTCCGCACACTCCGCATGCGGAAGAGGCGCAAGCTGCCGATCCGCCGTTCGTCCTGCAGTCCAAGGCGGCCGCATACAGTCCGCCTTCTTATAAAGGGGTGGATGTCCGCGTATGAACCGGCTCAACCGAACGGGCGAAGAGAAAACGAACTACCGGCGAAAAGCAGTCGCGCTGAAGTACGAACCGGAGAAGGGCGAAGCCCCGACGGTCGTGGCCAAAGGGAGAGGGCTTGTCGCCCAAGCGATTCTGGACAAAGCGAAGGAGAGCGGCGTGCCGATCCAGGAAGACGCTTCGCTCGTCGAAGTACTCTCCAAAATCGATCTCGATCAACAAATTCCGCCTGAATTATACCAGCTCGTTGCGGAGATTCTCACCTTCATTTACCGATCGGACCGGCGGGCGAGAGGGATGACGGCGGATGAATAAAAAGGAACTGGGACTTGCCGCGGAAAGATTGGCGGAACAATACTTAACGGAAAAAGGATATCGCATCGTTCGCCGCAATTGGCGCTGCCGCAGCGGCGAGATCGATTTGATCGTTCTGGACGGAAACGCGCTAGTTTTCGTCGAGGTGCGAAGCCGCAGCGGCGTTACGCGCTTCGGAACAGCCGCGGAATCCGTCACCGAACGCAAGCAGAGGCAGGTTCGCGCAACGGCCGAAGTGTATTTGTACCGGGAGCGGCAAACGGAACGAACCGTTCGCTTCGACGTCGTCACCGTATTGTTTCAGCCAGGCGGTTCCGTTAAAGAAATCGTCCATTGGCCGAACGCGTTTTAACTGCAATACAACTGATAAATTTCCGTCGTCCGCATGTCGCCTCTAATTCGAAATGGCGAATCCAATAACCTCTAAGCGCGAAAAACTGCTATAATGTGGGGGAAACGGAGTTGATTTTATGGCCAAAAAAAGAAAACAGGAAGCGGCCGTCAAGCCGCAGGCGGCGGATAAACCGGCCACCCTTAAAGATCTTTTGAGCAGCGAGGTGCTGCATAAGCTGAAGCAGCAGTCGGAAGAACTAAAAGCCGAGCAGCGGATGCAAAAGGAGGCTGAACTGAAAAAAGAGGAGGAAGCGCGCAAAGCCGAGCAGAAACGCCGGGAGAACGATTTTTCCTATTTGCTTGAACATAGCGACACGGACTGGAAGAAATATAAATGACGGAGAGAAGAAGCTGCCAGCCAGGCGGCTTTTTGAATTTCCGGCGCATGCCGAGTTAGGACGTTCTCGAACAGAACGCTTTGTAAGCTGGTTGAAGGATTGTCATGGGGGAAGGATACGATCGTTTTTCCTTTCTTCTGTCGAAATCCCCTTCATTCAGGGAGCCGGTTCGGCCAATGGATTCGGATCCGTTAGCGCTTATGTCTCCTGCAGTCGCCGTCCCTTTTACTACACTAGAGGTCGTAGATACAGATGCTTTATAAGGCATCGCGAGAGGTGTCCCGTCTGAGCGAGCGGGATTCCGACAAAAGGAGAAAGACAAGAGAAGCCGGTATCTCAGAAAACGGAGATTTGACTTTGCGCTCTCCGATCTAGACCCGACAATTATTGTGAAAACAGGACAAGGATACGATTGTTTTCCTTTCTTCTGTCGGAATCCCCTTCATTCAGGGAGCCGGTTCGGCCAATGGATTCGGATCCGTTACCGCTAATATCTCCCGCAGTCGCCGTCCCTTTTACTGCACTAGAGGTCTTCGATACAGATGCCATAGCCATATAAGGCATCGCGAGAGGTGTCCCGCCTGAACGAACGGGATTCCGACAAAAGGCGAAAAAAGAAGAGAAGCCGGAACCCCGAAACGGCACTAGCGTTGCACCGAATGTTTTACTGCGTTTCAAGCCGATGATTGCGATAGGGATGAACAAGGTTAACGGATTTTGGAGGCCTTATTTGATCCAATAACGCAATTTTGGCGGAGTTAGCGGATTTTGAGGGCTCTATTTTTGTCGAAACTTCACAAAACCAAGGATTCTCAGTTGATCGCGACATGTTAACGGTTCGAAAATCCGTTAATTCCAAATATTCGACTGGAATTCAAAAAATAAGACCTCGGAAATCCGTTATATTTCCATGGTACCGCATCCCAGCTAGAGGATTTAATGCAACGCTAGTGCCGAAACGGAGATTTGACAGTGTTCTCTTCTATAGGAGTCCCGATGTGCCTCGCCTGAACGAGCGGGATTCCGACAAAAGGCGAAAAGGAAAGAAGCCGGAACCCCCGAACGTACTCCGGTCGCAATTTTTACCTGCCGCCCGAATCCTATCCGAGCAAGCCCTCCGTGCCCTCGTTCGTGGCGACGCGATCGAGTTGGCGGTATTGAATCGCTTCGGCAATATGGGCGATATCGATGCGTTCGGATTGCTCCAAATCTGCGATCGTGCGGGCAAGCTTCAAAATTCGGTCGTGAGCGCGCATGCTGAGCCCCAGCGTATTGTATGTTTGCTTCAGCATATCGTTGGCATCCCGATGGATCGATACAAATTTGCGCAACAATGCTCCGCTCAATTCGCTGTTCCAATCAATCGGCAAACTGCGGTAACGATCGCGCTGAATTTCATGCGCTTCCAGCACCTTCCGCCGCATTTCCGCGGAGGAGAGCGGGGCTGCTTCGCTTTCAGGCGCTCGTTCGCGCGACACCTCGACTTGCAAATCGATCCGGTCCAGCAGCGGTCCGGAAATGCGGGACCGGTATGCGGCGATTTTGGCGGAACTGCAGGTGCATCGCCGTTCGGGCGTCTCCGCCCCCAGAAATCCGCACTGACACGGATTCATCGACGCCGCCAGCATGAAATGAGCCGGAAACCGAAACACCGCGCGGGCGCGCCCGATCGTCACTTCCCGGTCTTCGATCGGCTGGCGGAGCACTTCAAGCACGTTGCGCGTAAATTCCGGCAGCTCGTCCAAAAATAAAATCCCCTTATGCGCCAGGCTCACTTCGCCGGGCTTCGGAATCGAGCCGCCGCCGATCAAGCCGCCCGCCGAGACGGTGTGATGCGGCGAGCGGAACGGGCGCTGGCGGAGGAGACCTTCGAACGGTCCGGCCAGTTTGCCGGACACGCTGTAAATTTTCGTGACTTCCATCGCTTCTTCGTTGCCGAGCGGAGGCAAAATCGTCGGCAGACGGCGCATCAGCATTGTCTTTCCCGTTCCCGGCGCCCCGATCAGCAGCACGTTATGCAGACCCGCAGCTGCGATCGTGAGCGCTCTTTTCGCTTGGCATTGTCCGATCACATCCTCATAATCCACCGCATACTCTTGCCCGGTGTCGGACGAATGGGCGGCCGGCGCGGCAAATCGCAACCGCTCCAGCCCCCGGTCCGGTTCGCCGCGCTCCGCCGCATCGCTCAATTCGCGCAAATGCCGAAGCGCGAATACGTTCATCCCTTGGATCATGGAAGCTTCGGCGGCGTTCGCGTGCGGCAGCAGCACATTCGTGTATCCGTTCTGTTTCGCATGATCGACCATTGCGAGCACGCCGGACACGGGGCGTACTTCGCCGCTGAGCGCCAATTCGCCGATAACGAGCAGGCGTTTCGCTTCCCGCAGCGCAAGTTGGCCGCTGGTCGTCAAAATGGCGATGGCAATCGCCAAATCGAAAGCCGAACCTTCCTTGCGCAAATCGGCGGGGGCCAAGTTGACGGTAATTCGGGCAAGCGGAAAAGTAAAGCCGCAATTTTTGACCGCCGCGCGCACCCGTTCCATCGATTCCCGGATCGCCAAATCTCCCAGGCCGATAATGGACGTTTGCGGCAAGCCGTTGCTGATGTCGACCTCTACTTGCACGATGCGCCCTTCGACACCCAGTACGCATGCGCTGATCAGTTTCCCGTACATAAGAAAAAGCACCTCTCTCTCGAAAATAAATAGCCGCCATGGCGGAACGTTTCGAGGATAAAGGTGCTTCCTTATATCCTGTTTTTGAACTTTTTGTTACATTTTCGAACCGATCAATGTATAAATTCACGTTGTCGGCGGCCCGGGTTTGACACCATTTTATTCGGAAAAACAAGCGCTGTCAACATTGTTCAAACCATAAAAACCCAAATGATCGCAAAAACAGATGATAATAATATCAAAAAAATTTGTATTGGGACTTTAAAATGTGAGGAAAGCGTTTTTACAATGTGATACAATTATGTGGGCTTGTATTATCTGCCAAATTGAACGACGGTTTATGATTTGCATATTTTGATAGGAGGATTCCACAATGAATATCCATGAGTATCAAGGAAAAGAAGTCCTGAAACAGTATGGAGTCGCCGTTCCGGAAGGGAAGGTCGCATTTACCGTTGACGAAGCGGTGGAAGCGGCGAAACAGCTCGGCACGCCTGTCGTCGTCGTTAAAGCGCAAATCCATGCGGGGGGACGCGGTAAGGCCGGCGGCGTAAAAGTCGCGAAAGGCTTGGACGAAGTACGGACGTATGCGGAGCAAATTCTCGGCAAAGTATTGGTGACGCATCAGACCGGTCCGGAAGGCAAAGAAGTGAAACGGCTTCTGATCGAGCAAGGCTGCGACATTAAAAAAGAATATTATGTTGGCGTCGTGGTAGACCGCGGAACGGGCCGCGTCGTCATGATGGCTTCGGAAGAGGGCGGCACGGAAATCGAGGAAGTGGCCGCGCATTCCCCTGAGAAAATTTTCAAAGAAGTGATCGATCCGGCCGTCGGCTTGCAAATGTTCCAAGCGCGCAAGCTGGCATATGCGATTCGCATCCCGGACGAACTTGTCAATAAAGCAGTTCAGTTCATGATGGCTTTATATACGGCGTTTGTCGATAAAGACTGCTCCATCGCAGAGATCAATCCGCTTGTTGTGACGGGCGACGGCAATGTCATGGCGCTTGACGCGAAGTTGAACTTCGATTCCAACGCGTTGTACCGCCATAAAGACATTCAGGCGCTGCGCGACTTGGACGAAGAGGACGAGAAGGAAATCGAAGCTTCCAAGTTCGATTTGAGCTACATCGCCCTGGACGGAAATATCGGTTGTATGGTAAATGGCGCCGGTCTGGCGATGGCTACGATGGACATTATTAAATATTACGGCGGCGATCCGGCAAACTTCCTGGACGTAGGAGGCGGCGCGACGACGGAGAAAGTTACCGAGGCGTTCAAAATCATATTGTCCGACGAGAAGGTAAAAGGAATTTTCGTTAACATTTTCGGCGGCATTATGCGCTGCGACGTTATTGCGAACGGCGTTGTCGAAGCGGCGAAACAAGTCGGGCTCGACCGTCCGTTAGTCGTGCGTCTGGAAGGAACGAATGTCGAAATCGGCAAGAAAATTTTGTCGGAATCCGGCTTGAATATCGTTGCCGCCGATTCGATGGCGGACGGAGCGCAAAAAATCGTTGAGCTTGTAAAATAATCGGATTAGTCAAGTAAGTTCAACCTCGATCAGAAAAATTGAAGGATGTGTGAACCAATGAGTATTTTAATCGATAAAAATACGAAAGTGATCACCCAGAACATATTGGGCGCTACCGGTTTGTTCCACGCGAAGGGCGCGCTCGAATACGGAACGCAAATGGTCGGCGGCACGAAGCCGGGCAAAGGCGGAACGAATGTCGATATTACATTGGACAACGGCACGGTCGTTTCCTTGCCGATCTTCAACACGGTCGCCGAAGCGGTGAAGGAAACGGGCGCTACGGCAAGCGTTATTTACGTACCGCCGGCATTCGCGGCCGATGCGATTATGGAAGCCGTCGATGCGGAATTGGATTTGGTCATTTGTATCACCGAAGGCATTCCGGTATTGGATATGGTGAACGTGGCGCGCTACATGGAAGGCAAGAAAACTCGCCTTATCGGACCGAACTGCCCGGGCGTCATTACGCCGGGACAATGCAAAATCGGCATTATGCCGGGGTATATCCATACGCCGGGCCGCGTCGGCGTCGTATCCCGCAGCGGAACGTTGACGTACGAAGCGGTGCATCAGCTGACAACCCGCGGCATCGGCCAATCTTCGGCCGTCGGCATCGGCGGAGACCCGGTCAAAGGATCGGAGTTCATCGATATTTTGCAGTTGTTTAACGAGGATCCGGATACGGAAGCTGTCATTATGATCGGCGAAATCGGCGGAACCGCGGAAGAAGAAGCGGCGGAATGGATCCAAGCGAATATGAAAAAGCCGGTTGTAGGCTTTATCGGCGGGGTGACGGCGCCTCCGGGCAAACGAATGGGCCATGCGGGCGCGATCATTTCCGGCGGCAAAGGTACGGCGGCCGAGAAAATCGCGAAGCTGGAATCTTGCGGCATTAAAGTGGCTCCGACGCCTTCCGAAATGGGCTCTACACTCGTTAGCGTCCTGGAAGAACGCGGACTGCTTGACAAATGCATCACCGTTAAACAATAATCTTCTTAGAGGTTATTCAAAAAGCCTCTTTTATGAACATATATTATAATGAAGCGGGATTATCCCGTCTTCGTTTCCATAACGTTGCATCATCGTAAAGGTAAGCAACCTTTCATTTCCTCCGCCGGAGATGAAAGGTTGCTTTTTTTATCTTAAAATGTGAAATCCTTTTCAAGATGGACTTGCATTCTTAATAAGAGTAACGCAAAATAAGAGAGGAGTTTTTCAAATGGACGATCGTCTCGTATTATTCGGATTGCATGAAATGGAAGGGATCGGCTGGGATACGATAAAACATATCGTGAATCGGCCTCAAGGCATGCAGACGTTGTTTGGCGCGAGCCGGCAAGATTTGGAGCGCTTCAGCGTAAGAACGGACCGGGCGGACTTCATTGTGCGGCAATTGACGCCTTCCTGGATCGAATCGCGGATGGAGCAATACGATCGGAAGGGGATCGGATTTGTTACGATTTGGGACGAGGAGTACCCGCCATTGCTCAGAGAGACCCCGGCCCCGCCATGGGTGCTGTATTACAGAGGGGATATCGGCCTGTCGCGGCGGCAGCCGCTTATCGCGATGGTCGGCACGCGCGTTCCCACCGCCTACGGCAAAAATGTTGCGCTTTCTTTTGCTTCCGATCTGGCTAAGGCCGGAGTAGTCGTCGTTAGCGGCATGGCGCGCGGCATCGATACGCGCTGCCACGAGGGAGCGTTGAGCGCCCAAGGGAAAACGATAGCGGTGCTAGGTTCGGGCATCGACGTCGTTTATCCGCGCGAGAATCGTTCGCTGTATGAACAAATATGCCGGGACGGATTGGTTCTCTCCGAATATCCCATGCAAACGCAGGCGCGGCCAGGATTATTTCCCAGACGCAACCGGATCATCGCCGGGCTGACGCTTGGCACGGTCGTCGTCGAGGCGGATGAGGACAGCGGGTCGCTCATTACGGCCGGGTACGCCGTGAACATGAACCGCGACGTATTTGCCATACCGGGCCCGATCCGCTCGCCGAAGAGCCAAGGCACGCTTAATTTGCTCAAGAAAGGCGAAGCCAAACTTACGACTGTTATGGAGGATATACTCGAAGAGTACGAATCATGGTTCGGTTTGCTGCGGCATACATACAATATTAAATCTTCGGCATCTCAGCAACGGACGCCCGAAGAAGACGAAATTTACCGTCTGATCGCGGAGAAACCGGTCACGTTTAACGAATTGCTCGCCAAAAGCAAATGCGAATTTGGACATTTGCATTCAGTTCTGTTATCTTTAACAATAAAAAAACAGATTGAACAACTTCCAGGTTCTACGTATATAATCATTTAAAATACAGTTTAGGAACGAACGGAGAGGAGGATGAACCTATGGCGGATTCACTCGTCATTGTGGAATCACCCGCGAAAGCGAAAACGATCGGCAAATATTTAGGCAGCAAATATATCGTGAAAGCGTCAATGGGTCATGTCCGCGATTTGCCGAAAAGCCAGATCGGCGTAGAAGTCGAAAACGATTTTAATCCGAAATATATTACAATCCGCGGCAAGGGTTCGGTCTTGAAAGAATTGAAAGACGCGAGCAAAAAAGTAAAAAAGGTTTATCTCGCAGCCGACCCGGATCGCGAAGGAGAAGCGATCGCATGGCATTTGGCGCATGTGCTCGATTTGAACGAATCGGACAACTGCCGCGTCGTCTTTAACGAAATTACGAAGCAAGCGGTGAAGGACGCCTTCAAGTCGCCGCGCAAAATTAATATGGATCTTGTCAAAGCGCAGCAAGCCCGCCGCATTCTGGATCGTCTCGTCGGCTACAAGATCAGTCCGCTGCTCTGGAAAAAGGTGAAAAAGGGTTTATCGGCGGGACGGGTGCAATCGGTTGCCGTGAAGATCATACTTGACCGCGAACATGAGATCGACGCTTTCGTGCCGGAAGAATATTGGTCGATCACTGCGCTGCTCTCGATCGGCAAATCCGAATTCGAAGCCAAATTCCATACGCTCGACGGCGAGAAGAAGGAGCTGAAGAGCGAGTCCGACGTGCAGCAGGTGCTTGCCGCGATCGATAAACAAACCTTTACGGTCGGCGAGGTGAAAGAACGGGAACGGCAGCGCCATCCTTCGCCGCCGTTTATTACCAGCTCGCTGCAGCAGGAAGCGGCCCGCAAGTTGAATTTCCGCGCCGCTAAAACGATGTCGGTCGCGCAGCAATTGTATGAGGGCGTCGACCTGGGCAAGGAGGGCACCGTCGGTTTAATCACGTATATGCGTACCGATTCGACGCGGATCGCCGCGACGGCGCAAGAAGAAGCGAAACAATATATCGTCGATAAGTTCGGAGCGGAGTACGCGCCCGAAACGCCAAGGCAATACTCCAAGAAAGGCGCGAACGCGCAAGATGCGCATGAAGCGATACGTCCGACGTCCGTACTGCGCGTGCCGGATGAGATTAAAGAGTACATGAGCAGAGACCAGTACCGCTTGTATAAGCTCATTTGGGAACGGTTCGTCGCCAGTCAAATGGCTTCCGCTTTGCTTGATACGCTCACGGTGGATATTGCCGCCGGACGCGCCGGATTTCGCGCGGTCGGTTCGAAAGTCCGTTTCAAAGGGTTTATGACAGTCTATATCGAGGGCAACGACGACGGCACGACCGATGACGATAAGCTGCTCCCGCCGCTTGCGAAGGGCGATAAGGTCGCTTCCAAACAAATCGAACCGAAGCAGCATTTCACGCAGCCGCCGCCGCGCTATACGGAAGCGCGCCTCGTCCGAACGCTGGAGGAACTCGGGATCGGGCGTCCAAGCACCTATGCGCCGACGCTGGAGACGATTCAAAAGCGCGGGTACGTTGCGGTGGAAGACAAAAAATTCGTCCCGACCGAATTGGGGGAACTGGTCATTCAACAAATGGAGCAGTTTTTCCCGGAAATATTGGACGTCGAGTTTACGGCGCATATGGAAGAAGACTTGGATCACGTGGAAGAAGGCGAAGGCGATTGGGTCAAGGTGCTGAGCCAATTTTACGATTCGTTTGAGAAACGTCTCGAAGTGGCGGAAGAAGAAATGAAGGAAATTGAAATCGAGGATGAAGTATCGGACGAAATATGCGAGAAATGCGGCAGGCATTTTGTATATAAAATGGGGCGCTTCGGCAAATTTCTCGCTTGCTCTGGCTTCCCGGACTGCCGGAATACGAAGCCGATCGTCAAAGATACGGGAGTCACTTGCCCGACATGCCATACCGGTGTCGTCGTCGAACGGCGAAGCAAGAAAGGGCGGATTTTCTACGGCTGCTCCCGCTATCCGGAATGCGATTTCGTCTCGTGGGATAAGCCGGTGGCGAAACCGTGCCCGAACTGCGGCGGCTTAATGGTAGAGAAACGAAGCAAGCAAGGAACGAAGCATCAATGCACGCAATGCGGCCATTCCGAGGAGTTGGCGGAAGACCAGCAATAGAATGCTACCGAACCGGTTTTCCTGCGTACTACTATAGAAGCGGCTTATCGTCCGCAGCGCGGATGGCCAAAGCCGCGAAAGCAATCAAGCTTCGCTAAACTTTAAGGGGGGGGGGACTACGGTGACAGACAACATGAAAGTAACGGTAATCGGGGCGGGCCTCGCCGGCAGCGAAGCCGCTTGGCAAATCGCTTCCTACGGCGTCCCCGTCGTATTATATGAAATGCGTCCCGTCCGGCAAACGCCCGCTCATCATACGGATAAATTCGCCGAGCTCGTATGCAGCAACAGTTTGCGGGCCAACGGCTTGACGAATGCGGTCGGCGTGTTGAAAGAAGAGATGCGCATATTGAATTCGCTCATCTTGAACAGCGCCGACCGGAACGCCGTTCCGGCGGGGGGCGCGCTTGCCGTCGACCGGGACGGTTTTTCCGAGGATGTGACGCGGACGCTCAGGGAGCATCCGCTCATCGAAGTTCGCAACGAGGAACTGACGGAATTGCCGCAGGAAGGCGTCGTCGTCGTGGCGACGGGCCCGCTCACTTCGCCCGCCCTGTCGGAACGGATCAAGCAGCTGATGGGCGAGGAATATTTTTATTTTTACGATGCGGCGGCGCCGATCGTCGAGAAAGATTCGATCGATATGAACAAAGTGTATTTGGCCTCCCGTTACGACAAAGGGGAAGCGGCTTATTTAAACTGCCCGATGAACGAGGAAGAGTTCAACGCGTTTTATGAAGCGCTCATAACGGCGGAAACGGCGGCTCTGAAGGAATTTGAAAAAGAAATTTACTTCGAAGGATGCATGCCGATCGAAGTAATGATGCAGCGCGGGAAACAGACGGCTTTATTCGGTCCGATGAAACCGGTCGGCCTCGTCAACCCGCATACGGGAGAGCTTCCTTACGCGGTCGTGCAGCTGCGCCAAGATAACGCGGCGGGCACATTATACAATATGGTAGGCTTTCAGACCCATTTGAAATGGGGAGAGCAGAAGCGGGTATTCTCCATGATCCCGGGGCTTGAAAATGCGGAATTCGTTCGTTACGGCGTTATGCATCGCAACACCTTTATCAATTCGCCCAAACTGATGCGTCCGACGTACCAATTCCGCGGCCGCGACACGCTTTTCTTTGCCGGACAAATGACCGGAGTCGAAGGATACGTCGAATCGGCGGCGTCCGGTTTAATCGCAGGTTTGAACGCCGCCCGTCTCGCGAAAGGGCAAGCGTGCTTGACCCTGCCTCAAGAAACGGCGTTAGGCAGCATGGCCGAATATATTACGACGACGGATTTCCGGAATTTTCAACCGATGAATGCCAATTTCGGTTTGTTCCCGCCGCTTGGCGAGCGGATCCGCAACAAAAAGGAAAAAAACGAGAAAATAGCACATCGTGCGCTGGAAACGTTGCGTCATTTCGCGACGCGGCATGCATTAAACTATAACAGCGCCGTTTCGGTGGAACAAGGATGACGACCCGAGCGTGCGGATGGAAGAAGCAGCTTTTTTGCGGCTGTTTTTTTCATTTGCCGATTCGGGAATGATTGAGGATTGAGAACGTTATACGTTAGGGGGAGTTAGGATGGAAACGACGTTTCACGCAACGACGATATGCGCGGTGCGCCATAACGGCAAAGGAGCGATCGCGGGCGACGGCCAGGTGACGTTCGGCAATGCGATGGTGATGAAACAGCATGCCAAGAAAGTCCGCAGATTGTACCGCGGGCAAGTCGTGGCCGGTTTCGCGGGCTCCGTTGCGGATGCCATTACTTTATTCGAGAAATTCGAAGCGAAATTGGAAGAACATCACGGCAATTTGCAAAGAGCGGCTGTCGAATTGGCCAAAGATTGGCGTTCGGACCGGGTGCTGCGCAAGCTGGAGGCGATGATGATCGTTATGGATCAGACGGGAATGCTGCTCTTGTCCGGCAACGGCGAAGTGATCGAGCCCGACGACGGCGTCATCGCGATCGGTTCGGGCGGTCCTTACGCCCTATCCGCCGCCCGCGCTTTGAAACGGCATTCGGCCGGAATGGAAGCGAAGGAGATGGCGGAAGCTTCGCTGCAAATCGCGTCCGAAATATGCGTATATACGAACGGCAATATCATCGTCGAAGAAGTATAACGGAGGGATGAACATTGAGAAACCAGACGTTAACGCCTCGTCAAATTGTATCGGAATTGGATAAGTACATTATCGGGCAAAAGACGGCCAAAAAATCGGTGGCGGTCGCATTGCGCAACCGCTACCGCCGCAGTTTGCTGGATGAGTCGATGCGAGAGGAAATTGTGCCGAAGAACATCTTGATGATCGGACCGACCGGGGTAGGCAAAACGGAAATTGCACGCCGTTTGGCGAAGCTCGTCGGCGCCCCGTTCGTGAAAGTGGAAGCGACGAAATTTACGGAGGTCGGTTACGTCGGTCGCGATGTGGAATCGATGGTGCGCGACTTGATCGAAACGTCGATCCGTATGGTCAAGCTGGAAAGAACGGAAAAAGTGAAAGATAAAGCTGAGGAACTCGCCAACGAGCGGATCGTTCACATTTTGGTTCCTTCCGGGGCCAAAAACAAAAATCAACGCAACCCGTTCGAGATGCTGTTCGGCAACAATGCCAATGCGCAACAGCCTCAAGAAGAGCAGGAGAACGATCCGAGTGTGGCCGAACGCCGCCGCCAAGTCCGATTCAACTTGCTTGCGGGCAAACTGGAGGACGACGCGATCGAGATCGACGTCGAAGATACGGCGCCTACGATGTTCGATATGCTGGCCGGACAAGGCAACGACCAGATGGGCATGAACATGCAGGAAATGCTGGGCAGCTTGATGCCGAAACGGACCAAAAAACGCAAACTGGCGATCAGGGAAGCGAGAAAAGTGCTTACCCAGGAGGAAGCCAATAAATTGATCGATATGGACGATTGCATCCAAGAATCGATCCAACGGGCCGAGCAGTCCGGAATCATTTTTATCGACGAAATCGATAAAATCGCGAGCAATTCGCGGAGCGGCTCCGGTCCCGACGTATCGCGCGAAGGGGTCCAACGCGATATTTTGCCGATCGTGGAAGGTTCGACCATCATGACCAAATATGGGCCGGTCAAAACGGACTATATTTTGTTCATCGCCGCCGGAGCGTTTCATATCGCCAAGCCGTCGGATTTAATTCCCGAATTGCAGGGTCGTTTTCCGATCCGGGTGGAGCTGAACAGCTTGAGCATGGACGATTTCGTTTCGATCCTGACGGAACCGGAAAATGCGTTGACCAAACAATATGTCGAATTGCTCAAAACCGAAGATATCGAAATCGAATTCTCCGCGGAAGCGATTCGCGAAATCGCCAATATTGCCGCCACGGTCAATCAAAATACCGAAAATATCGGAGCGCGCAGACTGCATACGATTCTTGAAAAATTGTTGGAGGATCTATCGTTCGAAGCGCCTGAATTGACGTTGTCGCATATGGTGATCACTCCGGAATATGTAAGGGAGAAGCTGGGCAATATTGCGCAAAACCGCGATTTAAGCCAATATATTTTATAAAGTAATTATCGATGCAGGGAGGCAAAGCAAAATGACATTGCTTTCCAAAACGCGCAGTTTAAACAGGCTGCTTCAGCAGGCGGCGGGCAAAGCCGTCAATTTTCAGGAAATGGCGGATGTATTGCGCGATACGATCGGCGCGGACGTATTCGTCGTCAGCCGTAGAGGCAAAGTGCTTGGCTTCGCTTTGACGGATGCCGCGAATCGGGATATGCTGCCGCATTCCGAGCCGGATCGGCTATATTTTGGAGAAGAGCATAATCATTTGCTTCTGCATATCCGGGAAACGGCGTCCAATTCGGATGCGGAACGGCTTTACCATACCGCCGCCGCACAGATCGCGGAGGCGGTCGGCCGCCGGATCGCGGCCGTCGTGCCGATTATCGGCGGCGGAGAGCGGATCGGAACGCTCGTTTTGTCGCGCGGGGAGAAGCCGTTTGCCGACGACGATTTCATTTTGGCGGAATACGGCTCGACCATTGTCGCCATGGAAATTTTGCGGATGCGGGCCGAAGAAAAGGAAACGGAAATTCGCAGCAAAACGGCGGTTCTCGTCGCCGTCAACTCGCTTTCTTTCAGCGAGCTTGAGGCGGTGGAGCAAATTTTCGAAGAAATGGGCGGCAACGAAGGATTGCTGGTCGCATCGAAAATCGCCGACAAAGCGGGAATCACTCGCTCGGTCGTTGTCAACGCGTTGCGCAAGCTTGAAAGCGCCGGCGTCGTTGAGACGCGTTCGCTGGGGATGAAAGGAACGTACATCAAAATATTAAACGAGCAATTGCCGCAACGATTCAAAAAATAATGAAAGTGATTGAAAATAATGAAAAGCATTCGACAAGTCCTACCTTTTGTCAAAAGATAGGGCTTTTTGCTTATTGTGAAAATGTGCAAACTATTTAAATATTAGTTTAGGACTTAATTCGTGCAAGAAACCGATAATTCGGGATGTTTTTTTGTGATTATGTCGAATAAAGAAGGAATTACAGAACTATTGTTGAATTAACAAAGTATTAAATTACCTCATGGAAGGTGGGAGATTTGTGAAATTGCTAGACGGTGCGAGCTTTAACCGGCTGCTAGGCGCGATCGACGCCGCAACGCTTCGCCATCAAGTAACCGCCAACAATATCGCCAATGAAGATACGCCCTATTTTAAAAGGTCTGAAGTCGCGTTCGAAACGTTGCTGCAAAATCAATTGAACGGCCAAATGCCTAGCTTGGAAGGGCGAAGAACGGACCCGCGTCATATTCCGATAGGAACAGCGGCATCCGTACCGCAGGCGCAAATTCATACGGAGCAACTGACGAACATGAATAATAATATGAACAATGTCGATATTGATCGAGAAATGTCGTTGCTTGCGGAAAACCAGTTGCGGTACAATACGATGATCCAACAAGTGAATCATGAAATTCGAATGATGCGAACTGCAATCGAAGGGAGAAGATAAAGTTGAAAATTAGCAACAGTTTCCAAATAAGTTCTTCTGCATTATCGGCCCAAAGATTACGCATGGATGTCATCTCGTCCAACATCGCCAATGCGGAAACGACCCGAGCGCAACTCGTGAATGGTAAATTCGTACCGTACAGACGCAAGATGGTTGTTATGGAGCCTTACCAAAACAACTTCGACCAAATGCTGCAATCCAAAATCGGAGGAGCGGCGGGAGAGCCGAATGCCGGCAGAGGCGTTAAGATTACGAAAATTGAAGAAGACCGGAGTCAGTTCAGGCAAGTATACAACCCGACGCATCCGGATGCGGACGAGAACGGCTATGTGCTGATGCCGAACGTCGATATGTTGAAGGAAATGGTAGACATGATCATGGCGACACGTTCGTATGAGGCGAACGTTACGGCATTGAACGCGTCGAAAGGGATGATTATGAAAGCTTTGGAGATCGGCAGATAGTCTAAACTGTCTCATCTTAATACCGTTTGGAGGGGTACATAATGATACATAACGTGATGTTTAATTCGATCGGAAGCCAGCAGAAGACGGTTGGAGCGGCGCAAGCGGACCGAACTCCTGCGCAAGCGACGAAACAATTCGGCGAATATTTGAAAAACGCAATCGATCAAGTGGAAGCCCAGGAACAAACGGTTCATGCCATGAACGACAAATTTCTGCTTGGGGAAGTGAATGTCGACGAACTCTTGATTACGTCCGAACAAGCGTTGCTCAGCCTTCAGCTAACGTCGCAAATCCGGAATAAAGTGATCGAGGCCTACCAGGAAATCATGCGAATTCAGTTGTAATCGAACTACTTTATCTCAAAGATTTACATAGCAAAGTTCGGGTGGGGTGACACTGTTGAATGAAAAAATCGGCCAATTTCGGGAAAGGGCCACTCAATACTGGAATCACTTCGGTAAAACGCAAAAAATCGCACTTTTATCCATTTTAGGCATTGTCCTTATCGTTATCGTTTTACTTACATATCAATTTACAAAAACCGAATACGAAGTCGCCTTTCAAGACTTGAACGCAGTGGATGCGGCGGCGATTATGAGCCAGCTGGACGCGAACAACATCAGCTATAAGCTGGGGGCGGACGGCAAATCGATCTCCGTGCCGAGCGCGCAAGCCGCGAAAGTGCGGGTCGATATCGGTTCCCAAGGGATCATTCAAAACGGTTCCCTCGGATTCGGAGCCTTTAGTGAAAGCTCCACCTTCGGAACGACAGACCGCGAATTCGACGTGAAGTACAACAACGCGTTGAATGGCGAGATACAGCAGCTCTTGAATCGAATGCAAGGCGTCAGCGATTCGAAAGTCGTCGTGACGTTGCCGAAAGAAAGCGTATTTGCCGGCTTGGAAGAAAATGAAAAAGCATTGGCGTCGGTATCGCTCAAATTCAAGCCGGGCTACCGGCCGAATCAAGAAGCCGTCGATTCCTATTTCAATTTGGTGAAGACGGCGGTTCCAAAGCTGGCGCTCGAAGATATTACGATTACGAGCGAAGAAGGCGAATTGATCTCATCCGTGCAAGGCGGCATGAGAGGCACGTTGTCGAGCGCAATCGAAGAACAAATGAAACTTCGCAAAAAATTCGAAAACGACATCCGCAACAGCGTCAAGCAATTTCTGGGCCGCTGGGTATCCCCGGACAAAATTGACGTCTTGGTAGCGGCGAGCATTAATTTCGATAAAAAGAATTCGGAGGAACGATTAGTCGAACCGGTAAATACCGTCGATACGAAAGGGATTGAAATTAGCGTACAGCAAATTCAAAAATCATTTAACGGCACGAACGGGCAAGCCGGCGGAATTGCCGGAATGGGACAACAGGAAGTTCCCGGTTATCCCGGCGCCGACAATAGCGGGACGACGAACTCGGAGGAAAACTCCAGTACGATTAATTACGAAGTGAATCGGATTACGAATCAAATCGTGTCAAGTCCCTATACGGTCAAAGATTTATCGATCAATGTCGCATTCGAGCCGCCCGGCGGCAATCCCGCCAACCTGGATGAAAGCACAAAGCTGGCCATTGAGACGGTTCTCGTCAATTATGTACGCGCATCGCTTGCAGATTCCGGTGTTACATATACAGACGAGGAATTGGCCAAAAAAGTTTCGGTCGTCGCGCAAAATTTTGGCGGAGCTGCCGAAACGACGGGAACAGGCGGAATCGCAACCGGATGGTGGATCGGAGGAGGCGTTCTGGCGCTCGCATTATTGGCGGGAACAGCCGTCCTGATTAGCCGCCGGCGCAAGCGGCAGGAGATGGAAGAAGAGGAAATTCCGCTGCCCGCAAAAGTCGAGTTTCCTTCGATTGACCTTGAGAATACGACAAACGAAAGCCAAGTCCGCAAACAATTGGAGACGCTCGCAAAGAAAAAGCCGGACGAGTTCGTCAATTTGCTACGCACCTGGCTCGTTGAAGAAACGAGGTGAATCATATGGCCAAATTGCAGTCTCAACAACAAAGTTTGACCGGCAGACAAAAAGCGGCGATCTTATTAATTACGTTAGGTCCCGAAGTGTCCTCGCAAATTTTTAAACATTTGCGCGAAGACGAAATCGAGCAATTGACATTGGAAATTGCCAACGTTCGCAGAGTGGACAGCGCCGAAAAAGAAACGATATTATCCGAGTTTCATCAAATCTGCATGGCGCAGGAATATATATCGCAGGGCGGCATTACGTATGCCAAAGAAATTTTGGAGAAGGCGCTCGGCTCGCAAAAGGCGATGGAGGTCATCAATCGCTTGACGGCGACATTGCAGGTTCGTCCATTCGATTTTGCGCGCAAAGCCGATCCGGCGCAAATTTTGAACTTCTTGCAGAACGAAAATGCGCAAACCATCGCGCTCGTGTTGTCGTACTTGCAGTTCGAACAGGCGGCGGTCATCCTGTCGTCCTTGCCGCAGGACAAGCAGGCGGAAGTGGCGCGGCGCATCGCGATTATGGACAGCACTTCCCCGGAAGTGATCAGCCAGGTCGAGCGCGTGCTCGAGCAGAAGCTGTCTTCGACGGTGACGCAAGACTATACGAATGCCGGCGGCATTGAATCGATCGTTCAAATCTTGAACGGCGTTGACCGCGGTACGGAACGAACCATTCTGGATTCTCTCGAAATCCAGGATCCGGAGCTCGCCGAAGAAATCAAGAAACGGATGTTTGTATTCGAAGATATCGTCAATGTGGATAACCGTTCGATTCAACGCATTATTCGCGATATCGAAAATTCCGATCTGCAGCTCGCTTTGAAGGTGGCCAGCGAAGAAGTGCGCGACGTCATTTTCCGCAATATGTCGAAACGGATGGCCGAAACGTTCAAGGAAGAGATGGAATATATGGGACCCGTTCGATTGCGTGACGTGGAAGAAGCGCAAACGCGCATCGTAGCGACGATCCGCAGGTTGGAGGAAGCAGGTGAGGTCATCATCGCCCGCGGCGGAGGAGATGATATCATTGTCTAATTTGCTTAAATCTTTTCAATATATTTCGGTAGAAGATTTGAAACTATTAGAACGAGTTCATCAAACCGCATCCGCGGAGCCGGAAGAGCATTCGGACGGCCATGAAGAAGAAGGAATTTTGTCTGAAAATGACGAACATGAATTGACGCGGAGACAAATATTGGAGGAAGCGGCGAGCGTGGCGGACGAAAGGTTGCGGGAAGCGGCCGAAGAGGCGGAAAGCATCGTCGCGGCCGCGAAAGCCGAAGCCGAGGCATGGTGGGAGCAGCGCAGGCAGGAAGACGAACAATGGATGGAAATGCATAAGCTGGAAGGGTTCGAACAAGGGTATCAGGACGGATTGCGGCAAGCCGAAGCGGCCATGAAGGAAAAGGCCGAGCAAATGATCGCCGAAGCTGGATCGATTCTCGAACAGGCCTACCGCGCCAAGGAGCAAATCATTCAAGACGCGGAACCGTTTCTGGTCGATCTAAGCGCCGCGATCGCCGAGAAAATCGTCGACAAGCAGTTGTCGATCGAACCGGAATATGCGATCGAGCTGATCAAAAAAACTCTTTCCCGCAAAAGGGAACAAGGCGTGATCACGTTATGCGTTTCGCCCGCCCATTTTGCGTTTGTGCAAGCGGCGAGGGACGAACTAGCGCTTGCGATCGATTCGCAAGCGGAGCTGCAAATATTGCCGGATTCGTCGGTCAAAGACCGCGGCTGCGTGATTCGCTCCGCTTACGGCAGCATCGACGCAACGATCGATACGCAATTGACGGAAATCAAGAAAGAACTTTATCAAATCGCCTTGCATGATGAGGAGCGGATGTCCGGCCATGAAAATGCTTAAGGCGGATCGTTACATAGAACATTTGAAGCATCTGGATCCGATTCGCGTCAACGGAAAAGTGACGCAAGTCATCGGACTTACGGTCGAATCGGAAGGGCCGGATGCCAGCATAGGAGATTTATGCTATATCTATCCTACGAAATCTTCGGCCCCGCTTAAAGCGGAAGTCGTCGGATTTCGGGACAACAAAGTCATTCTTATGCCGCTTGGAGAGCTGCACTCGATCGGCCCGGGCTGCGATGTCGTCGGAACGGGCAAGCCGCTGTCGGTCCAAGTCGGTTCGGAACTCCTTGGCAAAGTGTTGGACGGCCTTGGGCAACCGCTCGACGGATCGTTCATTCCGAGCCGGATGACGCATTATTCGACGTTCAACGTTCCTTCGAACCCGTTGTTGCGGCCTCGGGTCGCCGAACCGCTCGGAACCGGCGTACGGGCGATCGACGGCCTGCTTACGATGGGGAAAGGACAAAGGGTAGGCATTTTCGCGGGATCCGGCGTCGGAAAAAGTACGCTTCTTGGCATGGTCGCTCGCAATACGTCGGCTGACGTCAATGTCATTGCGTTAATCGGAGAACGCGGAAGAGAAGTGCTCGATTTCATCGAAAGCGATCTTGGGCCTGAAGGACTAGAAAGATCGGTCGTCGTTGTGGCGACATCCGATCAGCCTGCGCTCATACGGATCAAAGGGGCGCTAATCGCAACGACGATCGCCGAATATTTTCGGGACCGCGGATTAAACGTCATGTTGATGATGGACTCGGTTACGCGCTATGCGATGGCGATGCGCGAAGTAGGACTTGCGATCGGCGAACCGCCGGCTACGAGAGGATATACGCCGTCCGTCTTCGCCAGTTTGCCGAAGCTGTTGGAGCGGGCCGGAACGGGACCGAAAGGCTCGATCACCGCGTTTTATACCGTGCTCGTCGACGGGGATGACATGAACGAGCCGATTGCCGACGCGGTGCGCGGCATATTGGACGGCCATATCGTACTGAACCGGGGCATTGCGAACAAAGGGCATTTTCCGGCGATCGACGTCATGGCGAGCGTAAGCCGCGTCATGAAAGACATCGTTTCCCGGGAACAAACCGAGGCTGCCGAGAATATAAAGCGGCTGATGGCCGTTTATAAAAGTTCGGAAGATTTGATCAATATCGGCGCTTATCAACGAGGTTCGAACGCCGAGATCGACCTGTCGCTCCAGTACATACAGGCAATATGGGATTTTACGAAACAGAGGATAGACGAGAAGACGACCTTGGAGGAAACGCAGGCGCGGCTTATCGCCGAGTTCCACAACATCGGGTAGCGCGCGCATCGGATCGCAGTTATTAAGGAGTTGATCCTATTTGATAAAGTTTCATTATCCTTTCCAAAAAATATTGGATTTGAAAGGAAACGAGAAGACGCAAGCGGAATGGATGTTGTCGGCGGCCGTAGGAGCGCTGGAGGCGGAAGAGCAAGGATTGCGCCGGTTGGAAGCGGAGAAAAGCCGGACGCTGGAGGCGGTGCAGCGGCTTTCCGCGGAAAGCTCGTCGGTTGTGAAGCTGCAGGAAATGCAGGAGTACTTAAGTCATTTGAACCTGTGCATCGAGAAAAAGATCAAGGAGGTTCAATCCGCTCGTACGAATGTATCCAAGAAGCAGCAGCATTTAACGGAAAAAATGTTGGACGAAAAGGTATGGCTCAAGGCGAAGGAAAGAGCGCAAGAGCAATTTCGCGGCCAAATGCTTCGCGTCGAGCAGCATGAACTGGATGAAATCGCAACCGTCCGCTTTTCATTGACGAACCGATGACGTATGCGGAAGAAGAAGCGTCGCCCCAGCGCTTTTGGAAGGAGGAATCAGATTGGCGGAGGCAGATGTAGAGAAAAGTTCCTTCGGCGGGTTTGAACGGTTTTTGTTTTTTATAACGCCGATTATATTTACGATCGTATTGCTTGTCGTACTATTGACCTTGTTTAATTACCCTTTGCGCCATAACCTGCTGGAGTTTGCCAGCAAAATACCGATCGTGAATCAATGGGTTCCCGCTCCGGCGCAAGAAGCAGATCCGAAAGGAACGGAAGAATCCGAGATGCAAACCGCGGCGACGGAAGCGACGGTAAGGGAATTGAAGCAGCTTTTGGCCGCCAAAAACGCAGAACTGGAACAGGCGATCGCGGCAACCGCGACCAAAGAATCGGAAGCAGCGGAATTGCAAACGAAAATAGACGCATTGGAAAAACAGTTCGACCAGAAGAAGCAAACGGACGAACAATACGTTGAGCAGATCAATGCTCTCGCAGGCATGTACGCGAAAATTTCGCCGAGCAAAGCTGCGCCGATATTGGAAAATTTGACGATGGACGAGCTGGTTCTCGTGCTGCATGCCATGCGGACGGACGATCGCGTGAGAGTGCTCGAGAAAATGAATCCGAAGGTGGCTGCGGATGCCTCCATTCGTTTGAAAGATGTCGAACCGGCGGAAAATATGGCGATTGCCGCGCTGCAATCCCGCATTTCCCGGCTCGAAGCGGAGGCGAAAAAGCCTAGCAATACGCTGGACAGCGATCAATTGAGCAAAACGTTTATGGCGATGACGCCGAAAAGCGCGGCGACGTTGGTGCTCGATACGGCGAAGATTAGCCAAGACAAAGCGCTTTCGATTTTGAAGTCGGTTGACGACGCGACCCGTTCCCGCATCTTGGGAGCGATGTCCGAAGGAGATTCCTCGGATGAAGCCGCTAAATTGTTGGCAAAGCTGCTCCCAGCCAAGTAAACGGGGAAGGCGGATGACACGAAAGGAGGTGAAAACGATGAATGTGATGATTTCTAACGTATTATCGGGCAGTTCCGCGAGCGCCGTGACAGGCAAAGGCGGAGCGTCTTCGCCTAGTCAAGCCGCGGATCCGTTCGGTCAAATGCTCGTGCATGTCCTCGGCGGCAACATCGCCTCCGGCGATCAAGCGAGCGCGGCGAATCCGTTGAACGGAGCGGTCGGCTCGTTATTCTCTCTGACGGGCGGAAACGGCGAAGAGGACATGCAATGGCTCATTGCGCTAATCCTCGGCATGCTGCAGCAAACCGACGGCAAAGTGGAGCAGGATAAGGAATTGCTTCAACAATTGCAGCAATGGTTGGCTCAGGCGAACGAAGTATTGGCGGCAATGCTCGCGGCAGGCGGCCAGAACATCGCGGAAGCAGAGACGAGCGGAGGGGCAATCGAGCTCGACTTGGCAAGCCATCCTGAAACGTTGCGCTTTGCCGTACAGGACGCTCTCGTGCAATTGGCGGCCATAGCGCAGTCCGGGCAGCATACGGCAAGGCAAACCGCGGCGGAATCGAACGCTCCGGCAGCCGCAACGCAAGCGCAGCCGCATCAAGCGATATTGACGGCGGCAAGCGGCGAACAAGCGGCGCAATTGATCAAATCGCTGCAAACGCTGTTGAAAGCAGCTGGGATCGATGGCGCGGATCACTCGGCGTTTGTACGCCATATGATGGCGGCGAACACGGCTGCTTCGGGCCAAACGGCTCAACCGCTGCAAATGAATATGAGCTCTGCGGCTCAGCAGTCGCAAATCGCGGCGAACCAGGCTGCAGGCGAAACGTTGCGCGCGGACGTCCAGACCGTTCGTCCTTCCGGCGAATCGGCGGATACGGGCGGAGAAACCGTAACGGCGGGCCAGTTGTCGCTCCGTACGGGCGATCATGTGCAAGTGAAAGCGCCGGAGGCGGTCAACGCGAACAATGTGCCGCAAGATATGACCCGGTTTATCGTCAAGCAGATGAGCTTCGCCAAACTGCACGGCATGTCCGAAGCGAAAATATCGCTGTATCCGGAGCATTTAGGACAGGTGGACGTGAAAGTTACGCTTCAGAACGGGCAGTTGGTCGCTTCGTTCGTAACGGAACGGGCGGCGGCAAGAGAGCTGCTTGAGAACCAGATGGTACAATTGCGAGCTGCGCTCCAGGCGCAAGGATTGCAAGTGGAGAAGTTGGAAGTAACGCATAACGAGAACTTGTCTTCCCAATTGTTCCAGGAACAACGGCAGCAACACCGCGAGCAGCAAGCTTCCGAACAGCAGAACAAGAAGCGCGGAGCGAACGTAGAAGAAATCGAGTCCGGCTTCCGATTCGATATGGATGAACAAGCGGAGGCGGACAGAATTGGAGACGAAAGCTCGTTTACGGCCAGCGCCTAGATTGCGAAGGAGGTGATCGCGTTTGGCAAGCGACATCATTTCAACGAAAAATGTTTGGCCGAATTACAGCCCTGAAAATGTGGCGGCGGCAAGCAAGAAAGAACATAAGCAAACGCTGGGGAAAGACGATTTTTTCAAAATTTTGATTACCCAGCTGCAAAATCAAGACCCGACGCAACCGCTGCAAGACCGGGAGTTTATCGCCCAAATGGCCCAGTTCACTTCGGTTGAGCAGCTCATGAATATTTCGAAACAACTCGGCGTGATGCAGCAGTCGCTTGGAGCGTCTTCGGGACTGATCGGCAAAGTGGTCAGTTGGACGGTGCCAGGCGATCCTCCGGAGACGAAAAGCGGCGTCGTCGAATCGATCGTCATTAAAGAAGGTGTGCAATACGCCCAAGTAGGCGAGGAGCAAATCGAGCTGGACAAGATCGAGAAAATCGAAAACGACACCGGGATGATCGATGACGGCGAGAATGGCAACGATTCGGATGTTTCCGAACCTGACAACGCCGATGAGGAAGACGCATCGGATGGAACCGGAGAGAATGCGCTATGACGGATCGCTTGACGATAGGACAGTTATATCCGGGGAAAGTTCCTCCGGCGGCGGTGCGGAACAAGGCGTTAGTGCCGGCGTATCCACCGAACGGTCCAAGCTTTCAGCGGCTGCTCGAGAATGAGCTTGTCCGGTTTAGCCAGCATGCGGAGATGAGACTCGCCCAGCGCGGAATCGAGCTTCAGCCCGATCATTTGACGAAAATCGGATCGGCAATCGACAAAGCCGCATCCAAAGGGGCGAAAGATTCGCTGATCATTATGAGCGACATGGCTTTTATCGTCAATGTGAAAAACCGGACGGTCGTGACGGCGATGGACAGCGCATCGATGCAGGACAATGTGTTTACGCAAATTGACAGCGCAATTGTAGTTTCATAAGGGCCGGACCGAAAAGGGAGCCCGGCGGTCGCGGATCGACGGATGCGATCGCAAACTGCAATCATTACGTTAAGGAGGAATCACCATGTTAAGATCAATGTATTCCGGCGTTTCAGGCATGCGCGGTTTCCAAACGAAGCTTGACGTCATCGGCAACAATATCGCCAACGTGAATACGGCGGGCTTCAAAGCGGGACGCGTCATGTTCAAAGACATTATGAGCCAAACGGTCGCCGGCGTCACGGCGCCGAATGACGGCCGCGGCGGGGTGAATCCGCAGCAAGTCGGTCTCGGCGTAGCGGTCGCGGCGATCGATACGATCCATTTAGGCGGCAGCGCGATGACGACGAACAGCCCGCTCGACTTGCGGATCGACGGCGACGGTTTCTTCATCGTCAAGATGGGCGAGGATCAGGGAGTGCCCTACTTGACCCGCGCCGGCAATTTTACGGTGGACGCGGATCGCAATCTGGTGAATGCGGATGGTTTGAACGTCTGCGATACCGGCGGTACGCCGATTGTCATTGACGGAGATGCGGTCAGCTTCTCGATCGGTCAGGACGGTTACATTATGTTGACAACGGCCGACGGCGAGATCGAACAAGGGCCGCAGATCGGAATTGCCAAGGTTGTTAACCCGGCCGGTCTGGAGAAAATCGGCGGCAATTTGTACCGGATGACGGCCAACGCGAACCCGGGCGGCGCGCTGGGTGAATTTTTCGGGGGCAACGATGCGGAGAACGGAACCGGCGCCATTATTACCGGGCAGCTTGAAATGTCGAACGTCGACCTGACGAACGAATTTACGGAAATGATCGTGGCGCAGCGCGGATTCCAGGCGAACTCCAGAATTATTACGACTTCGGACGAAGTGCTTCAAGAAGTTGTGAACTTGAAACGATAATGCCCCAAATGTTGGACGTTGATTGACGGAATATGAAATAGCAGGAAATGGCATCGATTTGTTGTACGTTTGTTTACAACAGCCGGTTCGTCCCGGAAGAGCTCCGTCTCTTCCGGGGGAATCGCGAAGGAGGATATCTATGATTTCCGTGACGCGTTTGAACGGTTCTCAAGTGTGGGTCAACGCTTTGTTAATCGAGAGCATCGAGGAAACGCCGGATACATACATAACGTTAGTTACAGGCAAAAAAATGATCGTGTTGGAAAAGGCCGACGAAGTGATTCGACTGATGAAGGAATACGTTAGCAGTGTCGGCGTGCTCGGCGCGACCATCAAGTTCCAATCGACGGAGGGGTCATCATGAAGAAGATGTTGCCATGGCTCATTACCATATTACTGGCCATCACCTTGATCATACTTGCGGCTTTTTTGTTATATAGGACGTTTATCGCCGACACCGATAAAACGCCGGTGCAAAACGCCGTAGAGCAAGTGGAGGCAAAGAAATTGTCGGCGAACGAAATCGTGGAAGTGACATCGCAAATTAGTGAAATTAAAACGAATTTGGGGGATCCGGATTATATCGTAATGATCAGCTTCGCGTTTCAACTGGACAAGAAAAAAACGAAGGAAAATTTCGACAAAATTAAGGACATCAATATTAAGCCGATTATTATTAAAACGTTGGCGGACATGAAGCCTGAGGAGTTGACAGGCGCAAACGGCAAAGACCAATTAAGCGCCAAGCTTGTCAATTTGATCAACAAGACGCTGCCGGACGGCAAGCTGGTTAAAATCGACGTGACGGACTTCATTATGTCGAGCATCTAGCCGGTGCGCCGCAAGCGATGACGCTAAGGGGGTGAAACGATTGGTTGATGTTTTATCACAGAATGAGATCGATGCTTTACTTGCAGCTCTTTCTTCCGGCGAAATGGATGCGGAAGAATTGAAAAAAGAAGAATCGCAGAAAAAAATCCGTTCTTACGATTTTAAAAGAGCCGTCCGTTTCTCCAAAGATCATATTCGCAGTTTAACGCGGATTCATGAAAACTTTGCCCGTTATTTGACGACCTATTTTTCTGCGCAGCTTCGAACGTTTGTGCAAATCAACGTCGTTCAGGTGGAGCAGCTGCCTTACGACGAGTTTATTCGGTCCATCCCGAAAATGACGATATTGAACATTTTTGAGGCGGAGCCGCTCGAAGGAAGAATGGTGCTCGAAGTTCATCCCAACGTCGCTTATGCCATGTTGGATCGCTTATTGGGAGGCATCGGCACGGCGCCGTCCAAAATTACCGCATTGACGGAAATCGAGACGATCGTCATGGAGCGAATTTTCAGCAGAGCGTTCGAAAGCTTGCAGGAAGCGTGGAAAACGGTGATCGATATTACTCCGCGTCTCGAGGCGCTGGAAACGAACCCGCAATTTATGCAAATCGTATCGCCGAACGAGACGATCGCGCTCATCTCGCTTAGCACCAAAATCGGCGATACGACGGGGATGATTAACCTTTGCATTCCGCATGTGGTCATCGAGCCGATTATGCCGCGTTTATCGGTGCATCATTGGTTCGTATCGCAAAAAAAATCGCGGGCGCCGGAAGAAGTGGAGACGCTGCGCTTGCGCGTCAACAAAGCCAAACTGCCGCTCGTTGCGGAGCTTGGAAACTCGCAAATTACGATTCAGGAATTTTTATCTTTATCGGTAGGGGATGTAATTACGTTAAATAAGAAAGTAGAAGAAGGATTGTCGGTGAAAGTTGGCGAAAAATTAAAGTTTATCGGCAGTCCGGGCGTCGTAAAAGATCGAATGGCAGTCCAGATTGACGAAATTGTCAATGAAGGAGTTGAAGAACATGACGAGTAAAGATTATTTGTCGCAAGAAGAAATAGACGCTCTGTTAAACCAGTCGGCCGCAGGCTCCGCGGAATCTGCGGAAACATCGATCGGCGACTATTTGACTCATATCGAGCAAGACGCATTGGGCGAAATCGGAAACATTACATTCGGCAGCGCGGCTACCGCCTTATCGACGCTATTAGGCAAGAAGGTGGATATTACGACACCGCAAGTGTCGATGATTTCCCGTGAAGATTTCGACAGCGAGTTTCCGCGTCCGCATGTAGCGGTGCATGTGACGTATGTGGATGGATTCGAAGGCATCAACTCGCTCGTGATCCGGACGAAGGACGCGCAGGTCATCGCCAACTTAATGCTGGGCGGGGACGGTGTCGTCACCGAAGAAGAGGAATTGACGGAAATACATATTAGCGCCGTGCAAGAAGCGATGAATCAGATGATGGGATCTTCGGCTACTTCAATGTCAACGATCTTTAATCGCTTGGTCAATATTTCTCCGCCGGGCATCGATATTTTGAATATTGAAAGCGGCCGGGGGCTTACGAAATTGCCGGAAGACGACATTATGGTGAAGGTATCGTTCCGGCTGACGATCGGCGACCTGATCGATTCGACGATTATGCAGCTGTTGCCCGTGCCGTTTGCCAAAGAGTTGGTGCGCACCTTGATGGGCGGCGTGGAAGAAAGCGAGCCGGCGCCGGTTCCGGTCGAGGCGCCGTCTGTGCCGCAGCAAACGCCTCAAGCGAACGTTCCGCAGGCGCCGGCGCAAACGTATGCGAACGCGGTCGATCCGACCTACGCCAGCGCATATCAAGCTCCGCCGCAACCGGCTTCGTACGGAGCCGCGGCCAATCGCAACGTCCAGCAGGTGAAATTCGGCAACCTCCAATCGGGGCCTTATACGCAGGCGGACGAGACGAATCTAAATTTATTATTAGACATCCCGCTCAAGGTCACTGTAGAATTAGGAAGGACCCAGAAGCAGATTAAGGAAATATTGGAACTGTCCCAAGGTTCCATTATCGAGCTGGACAAATTGGCCGGCGAACCAGTCGATATACTCGTGAACAACAAATTGATCGCGAAAGGCGAAGTTGTGGTTATCGATGAAAACTTTGGTGTTCGTGTTACGGATATCGTGAGCCAATGGGATCGAATTCAAAAACTACAATAGTTCTAGGGAGGATTTTTACAAATGTCAAACCGTATTTTAATCGTAGATGACGCAGCTTTCATGAGAATGATGATCCGTGACATTTTGACCAAGAACGGGTATGAAGTCGTGGCGGAAGCGCAGGACGGATCCCAAGCGATCGAGAAATTCAAGGAGCATAAGCCCGATCTCGTTACGATGGATATTACGATGCCGGAAATGGACGGTATTACCGCTCTGAAAGAAATTAAAAAGACGGACCCTTCGGCCAAAGTCATCATGTGTTCCGCGATGGGGCAGCAAGCGATGGTTATCGATGCGATCCAAGCCGGGGCGAAAGATTTTATCGTGAAACCGTTCCAGGCGGACCGCGTAATCGAAGCGATTAAGAAAACGCTAGGTTCATAGAAAATGATTTCCCTGCTTTCGGTCGAACCAGAAATTCCGGGCCGATCTTACGACCCGATGAGCGCGGTATTAAACGTCGTATGGGTCATCGTCGCCATGATTATCGTCATTGCCTTGATCGTCGTTGTCGCCAAATTTTTAGGGCAAAAAAATCGGACCTGGCTGAAAAATCGATCCATACGCACATTAGGCGCCATAGGACTTGCGCAGAATAAATCGCTGCAAGTGCTTGAAATCGGAAATACGATTTACGTGATCGGCGTCGGGGACGATGTCCGGCTTGTGGACAAAGTTTCGGATCCGGATGAGGTGGCGGCGATCGTCGCCGCGTTCGAGTCGGAACTGGCGAACCGTACCGAATTCGGACCGCTTATAAACGGCATCCGGAGCAAATTCCGCAAACGGGAAGCGAAGACGGAACAATACGATCAAGAACAGGAAATGTCCTCCGTTTCCTTTCACGAAGTGTTTCAAACGAAGCTCAATCGAATGCCGAACCGCAAACAAAAAGTAGAGGAACTGCTGCAGGACGAAAATAATGCAGATCGGTTGATGGATAAATGAAAAGAAAAGTCGTTATAGCGATCATTCTGTTACAACTCTTTGCTTTATTGACGGTAGTACAAGCGTATGCGGAGCCGATTCCGAACATTAATATTCAAATCGGAGAATCGGATGGGCAACCGGGAACGAGCGCGTTATCGCTATTGTTAATCATCACCGTGCTCAGCGTCGCTCCGGCGATTTTGCTCCTGATGACAAGCTTTACCAGAATCGTCATCGTACTCGGCTTCGTCCGAACGTCATTAGGAACGCAGCAGATGCCGCCCAATCAAGTATTGATCGGGCTTGCGCTGTTCATGACGCTGTTCGTCATGTCGCCTACCATTTCCGATGTGAATCAGGTTGCGCTCCAGCCGTACCTGAAAGGGGAAATCAATCAGACGGCGGCGCTCGAGAAGGCTTCCGTTCCGTTGAAGAAATTTATGATCTCGCATACGCGCGAGAAAGATTTGCTCTTATTCATGAAATATACGAAAACGGAGAAACCGCAAAGTTTCGAAGATTTGCCGATTACCGTACTGGTGCCGGCTTATGCGATCAGCGAATTGAAGACGGCGTTGCAAATGGGATTTATGATATTCGTGCCGTTTCTCGTCATTGACATGGTAGTCGCCAGCGTTCTCATGTCGATGGGGATGATGATGCTTCCGCCGGTCATGATTTCGCTTCCGTTCAAAATATTGTTGTTTATTTTGGTGGACGGTTGGTATCTTGTCGTGCAATCGCTATTGGCCAGCTTTAATACGTGAAGATGAAACGGTTAGGAGTGACTGCATATGACCACGGAATTTATCATCGGATTGGCAGGTCAGGCGGTCTACACCGTATTGAAAGTGTCCGCGCCATTGCTTATTATGGCGTTGGCCGTCGGTCTGACCGTGAGCATACTGCAAGCGACGACGCAAATCCAGGAACAAACGCTCGCGTTCGTTCCGAAAATTATCGCCGTATTTGTCGCTTTGCTTCTTTTCGGCCCGTGGATCTTAACGACCATGGTCGACTTTACATATAGCATCTTGAATAATTTACATCAATATATCGGATAGGCTGTGAGCAGATGGAAGTCATAATGCAAGCCTTCCCTGTCTTTTTGCTTATTTTTTGTCGAATCACATCGTTTTTTGTTGTCGCCCCTGTCTTTTCGACGCGAAACGTCCCGGCGCCGTTCAAAATCGGACTTTCTTTTTTCGTCGCGTTGATTATTTTCTTGACATACGGCATAACGAAAAGCGTACCGACCGATACCTTTTACATCGTTTCGATCTTGCGCGAGATTATTGTCGGCCTGTTAATGGGATTTACGGCCTACGTCTTTTTTTCCGCGATTCATACGGCAGGCGGATTCATCGATATGCAAATCGGGTTCGGGATTGCGAACGTCATCGACCCGGTTTCGGGTTTGAACTCGCCGATTATGGGCGGTTTTAAATATTTGGTGGCCACGCTGCTGTTCTTAACGATGAACGGCCATCATTATTTATTGAATGCGCTCATTCGCAGTTATGAAGTGGTGCCTTTGACGAATGAATTGTTTGGGCGGATTGCGGAAGGACGCATTTCGGAGTTTTTGGTGCTTACTTTCGCTCACGCTTTCGTGCTCGCGTTTCAACTCGCGGCTCCGCTTGTCGTCGCGTTGTTTCTGACGGACGTCGGACTCGGTTTTCTGGCGCGGACGGCGCCTCAATTCAATGTGTTCGTCATCGGGATCCCGTTGAAAATTATTGTCGGTTTGTTGATGCTGTTCTTTGTCATGTCCGGACTGGCGGTCATTTTCCAACAATTGTTCGCCCGCATGTTCGAATCGCTCGATCAATTGCTCTATTTAATGAACGCGATTTGAGTTTTGTTTTGAATTCCAGTTCAAAAAGGGGGGGCATTCGTGCAATTGCGCTATAGCCTTGACCTTCAGCTTTTTTCACAAGAGAAGACGGAAAAAGCGACGCCAAAAAAACGCAAGGAGGCGCGGCAAAAAGGTCAAGTTGCAAAAAGTGCGGAAATACCCGGTTCTGCCATTCTATTGGGAGCGTTTTTATGCTTGCTCATGTTCAGCGGTTTTTTTAAGGACCATCTGCTCCGGTTGTTTCGCGAACCGCTGGCGAACCGGTTGAATGAAACGATTACCGAGCAAAATGTGATGACGTTATTCGCCGATTTCACCTTGCAAATGCTCATTTTTCTTGCGCCTATTTTCGTCATGGCTATCGTCGTCGCGATCTTGGCCAATTATATGCAGATCGGCTTTTTGCTCACGGGCGAGCCGCTGAAAATGAAATTGAGCAAGCTTGATCCGATCAAAGGTTTCAAAAATATTTTCTCGATGCGCTCCGTCGTCGAATTTTTCAAGTCAATGCTGAAATTGGCGGTGATCGGGCTTCTCGTCTATACGTCGCTTTGGGGCGAACGGGAACATTTGCTCATGCTGTCCCATCTGTCGGTGGAGCAAATCTTTCAATTCGCGGCGAAATTAACATTGTCGCTCGGCTTGAAAATCGCGGCTTTGCTGCTGGTGCTCGCCTTTTTCGACTATATGTACCAGCGTTATTCGCATGAGAAGAGCTTGCGAATGTCCAAGCAGGACATTAAAGACGAGTTCAAGAAGATGGAGGGCGATCCGCTGATCAAAGGAAAGATTCGCGAACGCCAGCGCCGTATGGCGCTGCGGCGAATGATGCAGGATGTTCCGAAAGCGGATGTCATCATTACGAACCCGACTCACTTTGCCGTCGCTCTAAAGTACGATTCGGGCGAAATGGAAGCTCCGCAAATTATTGCGAAAGGCCAGGATTATGTGGCGCTGAAAATTAAAGAAATCGCCAAAGAGCATGGAATCGTGACGATGGAAAATAAACCTTTGGCCAGAGCGCTGTTCGAACGGACGGAAATCGGAGATTCCATTCCGGCGGATTTGTTCCAGGCGGTAGCCGAAGTTCTGGCCTATGTGTACAAGCTCAAAGGAAAATCGAAATAAAGCAGGGGATTGGAGGTGGCAAACTTGAAGGCTAAAGATTTAACCGTTCTTCTCGGAATCATCGGTATCGTTCTTATGATGGTTTTGCCGATCCCGACTTGGCTTTTGGATATTTTATTGATTATTAACATATCGCTTGCACTCATGGTTTTGCTAATCGCCATGAATACGAAAGAAGCGCTGCAGTTCTCCATTTTTCCGGCGCTGCTGCTGATTACGACATTATTTCGGCTGGCGCTTAACATTTCGACGACAAAGCTTATCTTGGGCCAGGCCAATGCGGGACATGTCGTAGCCACCTTCGGCGGTTGGGTAGCGCAGGGAGAACCGGCTGTCGGATTTATCGTCTTTCTCATTCTGGTCGTCGTACAGTTTATCGTCATTACGAAAGGTTCGGAACGCGTCGCCGAGGTTGCCGCCCGCTTTACGCTCGACGCGATGCCCGGGAAGCAGATGAGCATCGACGCCGATTTGAACGCAGGCCTGATCAACGAACAGCAAGCGCGGGAACGCCGGGCCAAAATCGAGAAGGAAGCCGACTTTTACGGTGCGATGGACGGGGCGAGCAAGTTCGTCAAGGGGGATGCGATCGCATCCATCATCATCTTGCTCATTAACTTGATCGGCGGTTTTATTATCGGGATTGCCATTCACGGAATGCAGTTCGGAGAAGCGCTCGGCACTTACTCCATCTTAACGATCGGCGACGGGCTGGTCAGCCAAATTCCTGCGCTGCTCATCTCGACGGCGGCCGGTCTCATCGTGACGAGAGCCGCTTCCGACGGCAATTTGGCCGACGATTTAAGCGGACAAGTATTTACATATCCGAAATTGATATATATTGTGGCAGGCACGATTACGGTACTAGGACTTTTTACCCCTATCGGCATCATGGCTACCTTGCCGTTTGCGGCGCTGCTGCTGTTTGCCGCGAGAAGAATGCAGAAGACGCTTGCCAAACGGCAAATCGAAGAGGAACAGCAAGAAGAAGAGCAGCAAATCGAAGAGGTGCGCAGTCCGGAAAGCGTCATAAGCTTGCTTCAGGTCGATCCGATCGAATTCGAATTCGGCTATGGGTTAATTCCGCTTGCCGATACGCAGCAGGGCGGGGATTTGCTTGACCGGATCATTATGATCCGGCGGCAATGCGCCCTGGAATTGGGACTTGTCGTACCTGTAATCCGAATTCGCGACAATATTCAACTTAAACCGAACGAATACGTCATCAAAATTAAAGGAAATACGGTAGCCCGCGGTGAATTATTACTTAATCACTATTTGGCTATGAGTCCCGGGTATGAGGACAATTCGATCAACGGCATCGAAACGACGGAACCCGCATTCGGCTTGCCCGCTTTGTGGATTGACGAAGCGACGAAGGAACGCGCGGAACTGGCGGGTTATACGGTCGTCGATCCGCCGTCCGTCGTTGCGACGCATTTGACGGAAATCATCAAGAAACATGCGCATGAATTGATCGGACGCCAGGAGACAAAGGCGCTGGTGGAGAACGTCAAGGAAACGTATCCCGCGCTCGTCGACGATCTCATTCCGTCCGTGCTGACGATCGGGGAAGTTCAGAAGGTGCTCGCCAAGCTGTTGCGCGAGAAAATTTCGATCCGCGACTTAGTGACCATTTTCGAAACGTTGGCGGACTACGGCACCTATTCGAAAGACCCGGACGTTCTGACCGAATATGTGCGGCAAGCGCTGTCGAGGCAAATTACGCAGCAATATACGTCGCAAGGAGAAACGTTGCGGGTCATTACCGTCGGACCTTCGCTGGAGAAAAAAATTGCGGAAAGCGTCCATACCTCCGATCAAGGAAGCTATTTGGCGCTCGATCCTTCGGCAACGCAGCAAATTTTCCAGAAGCTGACCGAACAAGTGCAGCGTCTCCTCCAATCCGGCCAGCAGCCGATCATTTTGACGTCGCCGACGATCCGGATGTATTTGCGGCAAGTGATCGAACGGACGATGCAGGATGTGCCTGTCATTTCGTACAGCGAGCTTGAGCCTAACGTAGAAATACAAAGTGTCGGGGTGGTGAACTTATGAGGGTCAAACGATATATCGTAGAGACGATGCCGACGGCGATGAAGCAAATTCGGGAAGAACTCGGGCATGACGCGGTCATTCTGAGCACGAAAGATATGTACATCGGCGGTTTTCTCGGCATGTTCCGCAAAAAAAGAATCGAAGTGATCGCAGCCGTGGACAAAACGGCAACCGCAGGCGGCGGCAAATCGTCCCTGCCCCGGCAGGCGGCACCCCCCGCGCCTGCGGCTCAGTTTGCGGCCGCCGTCGCGGCGCTGCAAAAAGAAGAAACGGCGGCCGCATCCCCTTCTTCGGCGGAAGCGCAGCCGCGGCCGCACCGGGTTGCGGCTGTTGCACAATTGACGGAAGAGCGGCATGCGCCAATTGAACTCCGGGAATCCAATCCGGAGATTTCGGCGTTGCCCGGCCCTTCGAACGGCTCGACGCGCGACGAGCTCCTGCTGCAAGAGATCAGGCAGATGAAGGAAACGCTGTCCCGTTTGACCCGGCAATCTTCGTTGGGATCGCAGCTGCCGGAGCCGCTGCAGCAACTCGAACGATTATTGGCAGAGCATGAAGTCGATCCGGAATTGACGGCGCAATGGATCGAGTCGCTTCACGAAGAAGCGGAGGAGCGGGGGTTGGACATCGACGAAGCGTTCGTCCGGGACGGCATAAGGCGCTACCTGAGTAATATCGTCGGTCCGGCGCTTACCGGCGGCATCGCGCCAGAAACGCGTATCGTGTATGTGGCGGGCCCGACCGGCGTCGGCAAAACGACGACCATCGCCAAGCTTGCGGCGGAGCAGCTGTTCCGAAACAACCGGAAAGTCGGCTTGATTACTTCGGATACGTACCGGATCGCCGCGGTGGAACAGCTGCGCACTTATGCGACGATTTTGAACATACCGCTCGAAGTTGTCAACTCGCCCAAAGATTTTATGCGGGCCATGGGCAATTTGGAAGCCTGCGATCTCATCCTGATGGATACGGCAGGCAGAAACTTCCGCAACGAAATGCTCGTTTCCGAACTGAACAGTTTGTTTAGGCCGTTGGACCATAGCGAGATGTATTTAGTCCTAAGCCTTACTTCGAAGTATCGGGACATGAAGACGATCGTAGACCATTTTACGAAGTTTAAGCTAGACAAGGTCATTTTTACGAAAATGGACGAAACGAAATGTTATGGGCCGATTTTGAATTTTGTTCATGATTACGACGTCAAGCTTTCCTATGTGACGAACGGCCAAAATGTGCCGGAAGATATCGAAATCCTTCAAGAAGAAGCGCTGATAAATCTCATCTTAGGAGAATAGGCCCATGTTTGATCAAGCACAAGCTTTAAGAAATCTTGTCCGCAACCGGGAAAGCCTGCGTCAAGGCGAGAGACGGACGAAAATCGTTACGATAACGAGCGGAAAAGGCGGGGTCGGCAAGTCGAATTTCACGTTGAACTTCGCTTTGTCGCTGCAATCGCTGGGCCAGAAGGCATTAGTATTCGATGCGGATATCGGAATGGCCAATATCGACGTATTAATGGGCGTGCAAGCAAGATATCATTTATACCATTTATTGAAACGGGAAAAGACGATTTGGGAAATTATACATACCGGACCGAAGGAATTGCAATTTATCGCGGGGGGATCCGGATTTCAGGATTTGCTGTCCCTGCCGGAAGAAGATTTGAATTATTTTACGGAACAAGTCGATCAGTTGACCGGCTCCGTCGATTACATATTGTTCGATACCGGAGCGGGCCTCAGCAAGGAAACGTTGAAATTTATCGTAGCGGCCGACGAAACGATCGTCGTGACGACGCCGGAGCCGACTTCGATAACCGACGCATACGCATTGATCAAAGTAGTGCACCGCATGCGCCCGGACGTCTCATTTCAACTTGTTGTCAATCGAGTGGCCGACGTATCCGAAGGCCGGCAAACGGCGGATAAAATCAAATTGGTGGCAGAGCAATTTCTCGAATTGGATATACCGACGCTCGGCTATATATCCGACGATTCGAACGTATCCAAGGCGGTGAAGAAGCAGGTGCCGTTTACGATCGCTTTTCCGAACAGCATCGCTTCCAAGGAAATTGCGCAAATGTCGACCAGATTTATAACAGGTCAACGTTATACCGAACCCGTCCCAGGCGGTGTCAAAGGTTTTTTCAACAAGATGTTACGACTTCAAAGGAAGTGATGCCGATATGCGTACCACAAAAGTATTGGTAGTAGACGACTCCGCTTTTATGCGTAAATATATATCCGATTTAATTAACGCAGACCCGGCTTTAACCGTTGTCGGAACTGCGAAAAACGGGGAGGACGGGGTCGAACAAGTCAAACGGATTCAGCCGGATGTCGTGACGATGGATATCGAGATGCCGGTCATGAACGGGCTGCAGGCGCTGGAGAAAATAATGAGCGAATGCCCCGTTCCCGTCATAATGCTGTCCAGCTTGACGGATCAAGGCACAAAAGAAACGATTATGGCTTTGGAATACGGAGCGTTCGACTTTATCAAAAAACCTTCCGGCTCGATCTCGTTCGACATCCATAAAGTCGGCGGATTGCTTAGGGAAAAGTTGAAAGCGGCGGCCGTTTCGAGAACGGTCCGAACGAAGCCCAAGGCGGGGCCGCCGCCCGGTTTGCCGCCGGTTCAAGCGCAGTCCGCTCCTATTACCGCAGCGAAACCGCGGGAGAAGATGAGACCGCGCGCGTTCGAACCGCAAGCGGAAGAAATCGCCCATGCCCCTTCCGCGCCGTTCGTTAGCCGCAACAAGTCGGCATTTCAAAGTTTGGTGGCGGTCGGAACGTCTACCGGAGGGCCGCGAGCATTGAAGGAATTGCTGTCCGCATTGCCGGAACACTTTCCGGCTCCGATCGTCATTGTGCAGCATATGCCTGCCAATTTCACCAAATCGCTCGCCGCCCGGCTCGACTCGTTGTGCAGAATTCGCGTGGTCGAAGCCGCAAACGGGCAGACGCTGGAAGCGGGTACGGCTTATATCGCGCCCGGCGGATTCCACATGACGGTTGCAAAGGATCGGAACGGCGCCTATCAAGCGCTTCTGAACCGTTCCGAGCTGCGCGGCGGCCATCGGCCTTCCGTCGACACGCTGTTCGAATCGTTGCTGCCATGGAAGGAACTGCGCCGCCACATCGTTCTATTGACAGGCATGGGCAGCGACGGGGCCAAATCGATGAAGGCGTTATACGATGACGGGGTCAAATCGACTTTCGCCGAGAGCGAGGAGACGTGCGTCGTCTATGGAATGCCGCGTTCGGCAATCGAGTTGAATTGCGTATCTTATACTTTGCCTTTGCAAGACATAGCTCCACAGTTGCTTCATGTTGTCAAATAGCGGAATGGATTTCATTGAGGAGGTGCTTGGATCATGGAAATGAATCAATATTTATCCATGTTTATTGACGAATCGACGGAACACTTGCAATCATTGAACGAAAATATGCTGCAATTGGAAAACAGCCCCGAGGACCTGGGCATCGTGCAAATTATTTTTCGCTCGGCCCACACGTTAAAAGGAATGTCTGCCACGATGGGCTTTGAAGATTTAGCGTCTTTGACCCATCAAATGGAGAACGTATTGGATTTGGTCCGCAACGGCCAATTGAAAATGAACAGCCATATTTTCGATACGTTATTTAAAAGTCTGGACGCATTGGAATCGATGGTACAGGATATTACGCAAGGCGGGGAAGGGAAGGCGGACGTCTCCCATATCGTTGCCCAATTACGCGCGATAGAAAGCGGTGATTTCGAAGATTCCGCGGCAAGCTCAAACTCCGGAAACCACAATGCCTCGCCGGAAGGCGTTCAATTGGACCAATACCAGTTCTCGGTGCTGGACCAGTCGATCGCGGCGGGGAACACCGTTTTTTACATCGAAGTGACCGTACGGGAAGATTGCGTGCTGAAAGGCGCGCGCGCCTATATGGTGTTCGACTGCTTGGAACGCAACGGGGAAGTCGTGAAATCGAATCCTTCCGTGCAAGATTTGGAGCAGGAAAAATTCGATCGAAGCTTCTCGGTATACTTTATCTCCCAAGTGGGGCAAGAGCAGTTGCAGCAATCGATTTCACAAATTTCCGAAATCGAGCAAGTACATATCGTCTCTGTCGATCATGAGACATTGAATCATTTGAACCGGCAGCAAGAGCAGAAGGCGGAACTCGCAAGCGCGAAACGGGAGGCGGCGGCGACCAGCGTCAAGGCTTCGGAAAGCGCGCCTGCCAGAACAGCGGGAACGGCTGCGGCGACGCGCACCATTCGCGTCGACATCGAACGCCTGGACGTCCTGATGAATTTATTCAGCGAATTGCTGATCGACCGCGTTCGCTTGGAGCAATTGGCAAGCGAAATCAAACGGACGGATTTGACGGAGACGGTCGAACATATGACCCGCGTCAGCGGCGATTTGCAAAATATTGTGCTGAAGCTGCGCATGGTACCGGTCGATACGGTATTTAACCGCTTTCCGCGCATGGTTCGCGATCTGGCCAAATCGCTGGACAAAAAAGTCGATCTGGTCATTACGGGAGCGGATACGGAACTCGACCGTACCGTTATCGAAGAGATCGGCGATCCGCTCGTTCATTTGCTGCGCAATTCGATCGATCATGGCGTCGAAGCGATCTCAGGCCGGCTGGCGGCCGGGAAGCCGGAAACGGGCACGATCCAATTGCGGGCGTTCCATAGCGGCAATCACGTCTTTATCGAAATCGAGGATGACGGTCAAGGCATTAACCGCGACAAAGTGTTGCAAACGGCGTTGAAAAACGGAGTCATCGGCGCCGACGAGGCGAAATCGATGACCGACGAGCAAGTATACAACCTGCTGTTCGCTTCCGGTTTCAGCACGGCCGATAAAGTGTCGGATATATCCGGCCGAGGCGTAGGACTTGACGTCGTGAAATCGAAGATCGCCTCGCTCGGAGGGAATGTGTCGGTCGAATCGACGCCGGGACAAGGCTCCAAATTTTCCGTCCAGCTTCCGCTTACGCTTTCGATTATTTCGGCCATGCTGGTCGGACTCGGATCCGAGAAATATGCGATACCGCTCTCGTCGATTGTCGAGACGATGGTGATCGATCATAAACAAATTCGCACCGTTCACGGCAATCAAATGATCGATTACCGTCAATCGATCATCCCGGTCATTTCGCTGGCTCAAGTATTCGACTGTCCGGACTCGGCCGTCGATAGCGAGGAAGAATCCGAGGTGATCGTCATTAGAAAAGGAGACCGATTGGCAGCGTTTATGGTGGACGAGTTTATCGGCCAAAGCGAAATTGTCATCAAAACGATGGGGAAATATTTAACGAATATATATGGCATTTCCGGCGCGACGATATTGGGCGACGGACAAGTAGCGCTCATCATCGACCCGAACGCGTTGGTGAAATAAATAGCACACAAAACTTTGAGGAGGGTTCATGGTATGGGAGAAGAAATGAAAGTGATCGTGTTCGCGTTAGGAAATGAAGAATATGGCATCGAAGTCGATCAAGTTCGCACGATCGAGCGAATGCTGCCGATTACCCGCGTACCGAAAACATACGCTTTTGTGAAAGGTGTCATTAATTTGCGCGGCGTCGTCGTGCCGATCATCGATTTGCGGGGACGGTTCGGACTGCCGGAGACGGAATATACGGAACATACCCGTATCGTGATCGTCGCGGTCGCGGATATGGAAGTCGGCTTTATCGTCGATGCCGCTAGCGACGTCATCGACTTGAACAGCGATCAAATCGAGTCTCCTCCGGAAGTCGTCGGCGGCATTAAAGCGAAATATTTGCGCGGTGTCGCCAAAATCGGCGAGGACCGGTTGCTCATTATGCTCAATTTGCCGGAAGTGCTGAACAAGAGCGAAATTATCCAACTGGAAAGTTTAGAGGAGTAGCGCGTGGGAATGTTCAAGCATATGGCGGAGCTTAACTTCGATGTGCTGAAGGAGGTCGGCAACATCGGGGCCGGTCATGCGGCTACCGCTTTGTCGCGCTTGCTGAATAAGCCGATCGACATGGCCGTTCCGTCCGTTCGACTTCTTTCGTTCGACGAGATTGCGGAACAGGTAGGAGGAGCGGAACAGGTTGTCATCGCCATATTTTTACGCGTCGAGGGCGAAGCGCCCGGAAACCTCTTTTTTATTATGAAGCCTAATGCCGCCAAAAAATTGCTTCGCAATTTGGCGGGCATCGAAGTGGAATCGGAACATTTTTATTCGGAGATGGAACAGTCGGCACTCTGTGAAATAGGCAATATTTTGGCGGGATCCTACTTGACCTCGTTAGCCGATTTTACCCGGTTGTCCATGTTCCCGACCGTACCTGCGCTTGCCATCGATATGGCGGGAGCGATTCTAAGCTACGGCTTGCTGCAATTCGGTCAGATGGGCGACGACGCCCTGCTGATCGATACGACGTTTCTGGAAGGGGAAGAGGAAGTCGAAGGCCAATTTTTTCTTATCCCGGATCCCGAGTCCTTCGCCAAAATATTCGGAGCATTGGGAGTGCCGTACGAATGATCGATGACCGGCTGTTAGTGAAGGTGGGAATGGCCGATCTCAACCTTGTGAAGGGTTCCGGCATCATTCGAACGACCGGGCTCGGTTCATGCGTCGGGCTCACGTTATACGATCCGGCAGCTTACATTGCCGGGATGGCGCATATTATGCTTCCGTCCTCCGATACGGCGCGCGAAGGGAAGATGAACGTCGCGAAGTATGCCGATACGGCCATCCCCGAATTGCTGCGCTTGATGGAGCAGGCCGGCGCGGTTCGTTCGCGGCTTGCGGCGAAAATGGCGGGCGGCGCGCAAATGTTCGCTTTTCAATCGATGAGCGAAACGATGCGCATCGGCCCGAGAAATGCGGAGACGTGCAAGAGCGTATTGCAGCAGCTTGCGATTCCGCTTCTGGCGGAGGATACCGGAGGCAATTACGGCAGGACGATCGAGATGGATTGCGAAACCGGAATATTACATATACGGAGTGTACAATTTGGCGAGAAGGAAATATGACTATGACAAAAACAATTCGATGGAATGCAGTTTTCGGGGCGGTCGGTTTCTTTATCACGTTTTTGATTTCCCTGAATAGCAATCTGTTTATGACCAGTTTCATTCGCGGCATTTATGCTTTTGTAATATGGTTTGCGCTTGCTTTTGTCGTACGTTTTGCTTTACAGCTTCTGGCGAGCGGAGGGAATGCGGAGAGCGCGGCAAAGCATGCCCTTGCCGCCGAAGACGACCGGAGGGGGGCGCAGTTGGATGTAGTCACGCCGGACGAGACGGAGGATTTGCATCGATTGCTGAAACAACAGCCGGACGAGCAAGCGGGAGAAGCCGAATTTACGCCGTTGCAACCGCCCAAGCTTGTGAAAAAAGCCGAAGAAAACCCCGAACAGATCGTTCGGGCAATCCGTCACCTGACAGAAGAATAAGGAGGGTGAAGCGATATGATCGAGCAAAAAAATCCGCACTTAACCAACTTCGATCTGTGGGAAAAGTGGAAACTGGACGGAGATATCGAAGCGAAGAGAAGGTTGATCGAGCAATATTTGCCCATCGTCGAATTTGTCACCAATCGATTAGCGATTGGGCTTCCCAAAAATGTGTCCAAAGACGATTTGGCAAGCAACGGGGTTATGGGATTGATCGATGCGATTGAGAAGTTCGATTATATGCGGGGTTTGCAATTTGAAACGTACGCTTCGTGGCGCGTGCGCGGCGCCATATTGGACGGGCTGCGGCAAGGCGATTGGGTGCCGCGCTCGGTGCGCGAAAAAGCGAAAAAAATTGAGGACGCTTATCAAAAACTGGAGCAGCAATATTTGCGTTCCGTAACGGATCAGGAAATGAGCGAATATTTGCAAATCTCGGAGAAAGAGTTCCAAACGATGCTGCAAGAAGTTGCGGTGATGAGCATTTGTTCCTTGGAAGATCCGATTCGCGAGGAAGAATCCGAAACCCGGCTGTCTTTATTAGTGGATGAGAAGGCGAAAAATCCGGAATATACGGTAAACGAGTTTTATTTGAAAGAATCGTTAGTGAAAGGGATCGAAAGACTGACGGAAAAAGAACGGACAGTAATCTCGCTATTTTATTACGATGATTTATCGCTCAGCGAAATTGCCGAAGTGATGTCGCTCTCGCCTTCGCGTATTTCCCAACTGCATTCCAAAGCGATATTACGATTGAGAGGCGCGCTCGAAAAAAGCAGGACGCAGCTTCTGCAAAACTAATAGTTTGGAAAGGAGGGGATGATATTATGACACAGCGGTTCGATCCGGAGCAATATTTGGACGTATCCATAACGGACGATAAGATGGAAGCGCATCTGTTTTTCAAAAAAATTGCGGAGGATTTCGAATGTTCGGCCGAGCAATTGAAATCTTTCTGTAAAAGTCATAATATCGTGTACGGCGTGAAATACGAGGAGTTGAATCGTATCGCCAGCAACCCGAAAGCATTTTTCGCAGGAAAAACGTTGATCGCGATGGGGAAACATCCAACGGACGGCAAGGACGGACGAATCCAGACGAACGTTAATTTCGACGACAGCGACAAGAGGCCGAAAGAACTGGCGGACGGTTCGGTCGATTATAAAGACGTTATCCAGTTGAACAACGCCCGCAAAGGGCAATTGATCGCGCAGCGAATTCCGCCCACCGACGGAATTCCGGGCATGACGGTTACCGGCGAAGAAGTTCCGGGCAAGAAAGGCAAAGACGTACGCTTCAAGGTCGGGAAAAATGTCGTCGTCGATCCGGAGCAGCGGGCGATGTATGCGGCGATCGACGGCCTTGTCACCCAAACCGATAAGGATAAAATCAACGTCTTTCCGGTATATGAAGTAAACGGCGACGTCGATTACAATACCGGCAATATCGATTTTGTCGGAACGGTTGTCGTGCGAGGCAATGTTCTGACCGGATTCCGCATTAAAGCGTCCGGCGACATCCGGGTGGTCGGCGGCGTCGAAGGCGCCGAGCTGGAAGCGGAAGGTTCGATCGAAATTACGAGCGGCATTATTGCGGGCAACAAAGGGTATGTTCGGGCCGGGCAAAATGTGAAGAGCTCTTTTATTCAGGACGGGAACGTATTCGCCGGAAACGATGTCATCGTATCGCAAAGCATTATGCATTCGAATATCCGCGCGGGCAAAAGCGTCGTCTGCACCGGCACGAAAGGGCTGATCGTCGGAGGCATGCTGCAAGCCGGCGAGCGCGTGACCGCGAGAACGATCGGCAATTCGATGTCGACCGCTACCGTCATCGAAGTCGGCGTGCTGCCCGATCTGCGCAACGAGCTGACGGAGCTTCGCAGCAAGCTGCGGGCGAGCGCGGATAATATGGACAAAACGGATAAAGCTCTGGCCATGCTGGATCAATTGGCGGCGGCGGGACAATTGTCGCCGGATCGGCTTGCGATGCGCATCAAGCTGAACGCGACGAAGAAACAGGCGCTGCAGGAGCAGGACGAAATGCGGGAGAGAATTCTAGAGCTCGAAAAGATGTTGGAAGAGACGCACACGGCGAAAGTGGAAGTAACCAAAACGATATACGGCGGAGCCAAAATCGTGATCGGCCGCTATACCCGTTTCATTAAAGATCCGACGGATCATGTATCCTTTCGTTTGAGCGAAGGGGAAGTCACGATGATTCCTTACGTATAATCGCATGTATTGCTAGGGCAAAAGATTACATGTTGCTGAGGTGATCGTAATGAGTTTGAAAGCGGTCGAAATGCAAATCGCCATACCGCGAACGAACGACGCCGGTATCATGCAGGCCCAGTCTCAACATAAGGCGGTGGCGGATCAAGCGCAACTGGCGGGCCAAGCCGAGAAAACGACGGAAGAGATGCGGCAAAAGAACGCGAAGGTCGATGAAACGGCCCATCTGCCGATACGCGACGGCGAACGCCGGCAGAACGCTTACTACCGCCGAACCAAACGCAAGCAGGAGGACGACGGCGGCGGGCAACAGGACGAACCCAAGCATCCGTACAAAGGACATCATATCGACTTGTCGTTGTAAACAACTGGATTTTAGCAGTTAGAACGCGGCGAACTGCTTTGGGAACGCGGCTATTCTTTAACAATATGGTAGGTGATCGAAGTGGGATTTCAGCCATGGATTTATCTTGTCATCCTCGGGGCGATTGCCATCGTATATGCGCTCATGCTGCCAAAGCCGCAATCGAAAACGGCGAATCACGAGGAAGTCGTCCAAGAAATCGAAGGGACGCTGGATCATTTTATGCAGGAAATCGCGGCCGAGAATGAACAGCTCGTCCAATTAGTCGGCCAAATGAAACAAGATTTCATCGTAAAGCAAACGATTTTGCAAGAGAAAAACGAGCGGTTGGAACAGCGATTGGAGCAGTTGGAGCTTCGCTGCAGCCAGTTGGAAGCGTTGAGGGAGCAAACGGCTTCCCAGCAAGCCGTTATGCAGGCGGAGGCGCTCCGGACCGCCGAGCCGCAGCCTGAAGCGACCGGAGAGGCGGAGAGCGTGTCTTCCGCCGATCAAGCGCAGGAAGCGGAAGAGCAATCGATTAAATCCCGATACGCGGAATTGTTTGCTTTGCATGAGCAAGGGAAATCGATTGATCATATATCGAAACGAACGGGAATGAACCGCGGGGAAATCGGGCTCATATTGCAGCTTGCCAAACAGGAGGAGCGCCGTGTTTAGAAATCGCACTTTTTTATTCGGACTCGGCACGGGGGTTATCGTCGCAGCCGTCGCTTTGCAGGTTATGCTGATCGGGAAGGCGCAGACGGATGCCGCGGTCCGGCCCGCGCTTACGAAAGAACAATTGGAGTTGGAAGCGTCAAAGCTCGGCTTGAAAGTGTATGCGGCGGAAGAAGTACTATATACCGAACAGGAACTGGAGCGGAAACTGCAAGAGAGGTCGCAGCTTGAGCCGCCAAAAGAGGGCGATGCGGGCGCGGTTCAGGATGCGAAGCCGCAAGTTTCCGACGCCGAAGGGCAAGCCCAATCCGACGGAGCGCAGCGCGCCGAAGCCGGGGATTTGAACGGAAACACCGCGGAGGCTGCGGACGGTACGCCGCCGAAAACGGTTAAACAGGAGATACCGAAGAAACCGGCCAAGGAAGCGAAAAACGTCAAAGTAACGATCAAGCCCGGCATGTCGCTGCGCATGGTAGCCGCCGCTTTGGAGAAGGCGGGAGTCGTGAAAGACGCGGATACGTTTATCGATTACGGCGTGCAAGCGGAAATCAATTCCATCATTCAGCCGGGAACGTATGAATTCGGGCCGAATACGGACATGGATGCAATTGCCGGCAAAATTACGAAAAAGAAATAAAACAGATCGCGAACGTTGCCATCAAAATCGGAAGCGGCCCGATGAGAGATACTCATCAATATGGTTGCATCCGATTTTTAATTATGGTATATTAACTGATGGTGTTAAAAACACACGCCGGTTAATTTTGCCAAGGGTGCTTTTCGGAAAACGGAAAGTTTTGGTCGAAAGATGAGATCGGCGGAGGATCAAGAAAACCAATAAGGAGGTGTGCAAGATATGGCAGTCATTTCCATGAAACAGCTATTGGAAGCTGGGGTGCACTTCGGTCATCAGACTCGTCGCTGGAACCCGAAAATGGATCGTTATATCTTCACAGAAAGAAACGGTATTTATATCATCGATTTGCAAAAAACGGTGAAAAAAGTTGAGGAAGCTTATAATTTCGTGAAATCGATCGCTGAAGAAGGCGGCACGATGCTGTTCGTCGGCACGAAGAAGCAAGCTCAAGATTCGGTGAAAGAAGAAGCCGAACGTTGCGGCATGTTCTACATCAACCAACGTTGGTTGGGCGGTACGCTGACGAATTTTCAAACGATTCAAAAACGGATCGACCGTTTGAAAGAACTCGAGAGATGGGAAGAAGACGGCACGTTTGAAGTTCTTCCGAAGAAAGAAGTTATCTTGCTTCGCAAAGAAAAAGCCCGTCTCGAAAAATTCCTCGGCGGAATCAAAAACATGAAAGGCTTGCCTAGCGCTCTGTTCGTTATCGACCCGCGCAAAGAGCGCATCGCCGTTGCGGAAGCGCGCAAACTCGGCATCCCGATCGTAGGTATCGTCGATACGAACTGCGATCCGGACGAAATCGATTATGTCATTCCGGGTAACGATGACGCGATTCGTGCGGTGAAATTGCTGACAGGCAAAATTGCCGATGCGGTAATCGAAGCCAATCAAGGCGAGCAAATGTCAGTTTAATTGAACGCAATTAAATGAAAAGGGTGGTTGGTAGGTGTGGAACCTCCCGCCGCCCTTTTTTTGAAACGAAAAACCAATTTCTGTGGAGGGAATATATTATGGCAGTTACTGCTAGCATGGTAAAAGAATTGCGCGAAAAAACAGGAGCGGGAATGTTGGATTGCAAAAAGGCGCTTGAGGAAGCGAACGGCGACTTGACGAAAGCGGCTGAAGTGCTGCGCGAAAAAGGTTTGGCCGCTGCGGCGAACAAAGCGGGCCGCATTGCGACGGAAGGCGTTGTAGAATCGTACATTCATGCAGGCGGACGGATCGGCGTGCTGGTCGAAATCAACTGCGAAACAGACTTTGTTGCGAAAACGGATCAATTTAAGGAATTCGCGCGCGATATCGCGATGCATATCGCTGCAACCAACCCTCGTTACGTGCGCCGCGAAGAAGTTCCGGCCGATGAAATCGAGAAGGAAAAAGAAATCTTGAAATCGCAAGCGCTGAATGAAGGCAAACCTGAGAAAATTGTCGAGAAAATGGTGGAAGGACGCATCGGCAAATTTTTCGAAGAGCATTGCTTAATGGAACAAGCCTTCGTTAAAGATCCGGACAAATCGATCGAAACGTTGCTGAAAGAGAAAATTAGCGCAATCGGAGAAAATATTTCGATCCGTCGTTTCGCTCGCTACGAGCTTGGCGAAGGTCTTGAGAAGAAGCAAGAAAACTTCGCGGAAGAAGTTATGGCGCAAGCGAATCTGTAAACTTTCATAAAGAAGGCTTATATTATATAATGGGATTGACGATAGAACGATAAAAGGCGGAACACTATGTGTTCCTTCTTTTTTAAGGTTTGGAACGGATTACGGATGGAATGAACATCGAAAGGTATACCGGCCAAAGAAACATCCGAAACTGGAGGGTAATCATTTGGAACAGCCTGTTTATAAACGAGTGGTGTTGAAAGTAAGCGGTGAATCGCTTTCCGGTCAAACCGGCTATGGAATCGAAGCGGACATGATCAATTCGATCGCCGAGCAGGTGAAGGAAGTTGTCGAACTTGGCGTCGAAGTCGCAATCGTATGCGGCGGCGGCAACATATGGAGAGGCATCTCCGGCAGCGCGAAAGGGATCGACCGTGCAACCGCCGACTACATGGGGATGCTCGCCACGGTGATGAACTCCTTGGCTCTTCAAGACGCGCTGGAGCAGATCGGCGTACCGACGCGGGTGCAGACTTCGATCGCGATGCAGCAAATTGCGGAACCGTACATACGGCGCCGCGCCATCCGTCATCTGGAGAAAGGGCGCGTCGTTATATTCGCGGCGGGAACGGGCAATCCGTTCTTCTCGACCGATACGACGGCCGCATTAAGAGCGGCGGAAATCGAGGCTGAAGTCATTCTGATGGCCAAAAATAAAGTCGACGGCGTATATTCCGCCGATCCGTTTAAAGACGCCAATGCGGAAAAATTCGAGCAATTAACGTATCTGGAAGTGCTCAACCGCAATTTGGGCGTTATGGATTCGACCGCATCGTCGCTATGTATGGATAACAATATTCCGCTAATCGTATTTGCAATTACGGAAAAAGGAAACATCAAACGTGTTGTGCTTGGCGATAAAATCGGAACGATGGTAAAAGGGAGTGTTGATTAGTGCCACAAGGAGTTAAGAAAAATGCCGAAGAACGTATGGAGAAAGCGATCGGAGCTTTAAAGCGCGATTTGGCGACATTGCGCGCCGGACGCGCGTCCGCAGCATTGCTCGACCGGATTCAGGCGGAATACTATGGAGCGATGACGCCGATCAATCAATTGGCGAACATTAATACGCCGGATTCCCGCACTTTGATTATTCAGCCATGGGATAAGTCGTCGCTGGCGGACATCGAGCGCGCAATTTTGAAATCCGATCTTGGCTTGACGCCGGCTAACGACGGAAGCCAGATCCGTCTTGCGATTCCTCCGCTTACGGAAGAACGGCGGATCGAGTTGGTCAAGTCTACGAAAAAATTCGGCGAAGAAGCGAAAGTGGCGATTCGGAACATTCGCCGCGACGCGAACGACGAGATCAAAAAAATGGAGAAAACGGACATTTCCGAAGACGAATCGCGCAGACATCAGGACGAGATTCAGAAAACGACGGATAAATTTATCGCTGAAGTCGATAAAATATTATCGGCGAAAGAAAAAGAAATTATGGAAGTATAACATTTTTCGCCCCTCCAAAACGGTGGGGTTTGTTGTCTTTTCATCACCGGGGTTGGGGGAAACGCGATGATCGAACGATTCCAAAAATGGATGCGAAACAAAGGAGTACCGACACTGTCTGACGATAACATTCCGCGGCATATCGCCGTCATTATGGACGGCAACGGACGGTGGGCCAACCGAAAAGGGCTGCCGCGCTTTGCGGGACACCATTCCGGAATGAAGGCGGTCAAACGGATTACGATCGCCGCGGACGCGATGGGCGTGAAATATTTGACAATGTATGCATTCTCGACCGAAAATTGGAAGAGACCGAAGGAAGAAGTGGATTTTCTGATGAAGCTGCCCCAGGAGTTTTTGGCGATCGAGCTGCAAGAATTGATCGACAAAAACGTTCAAGTCCGAATGATGGGGTATAAGGAAGATCTGCCCGAACATACGCTGCGCGCCATCGAGGAAGCGGAGAGTAAGACGAAGAACAATACCGGTCTTGTGCTCAACTTCGCGTTGAATTACGGAAGCCGCAGGGAGCTTGCCGAGACGGTGAAAGAAATCGCGAAGCGGATCGAATCCGGAGAACTATCGGCGGAACAGATTACGGAAGAGCAGATTGAGCGGCAGTTGCTGTCTTCGCATTTGCCCGATCCGGACTTGCTGATTCGCACGAGCGGCGAACTGCGGTTAAGCAATTTTATGTTATGGCAGCTTGCGTACAGCGAACTATGGTTTACGGACGTATATTGGCCGGAATTTACCGAAGCGCATCTGTATGAAGCGATTGCCGAATATCAACGAAGAACTAGGAGATACGGCGGACTATCATAGCTCGATAGGGGATGTCTATATTGAAACAACGGGTCATTACCGGATTCATTGCCGGTACTGGATTCATTCTATGCTGCATATTGGGCGAACCTTGGTATAACGGACTAATGATCTTATTATCCCTAGTCGGTTATTATGAATTTATTCGTATGAACGGCTTGAAGCCATGGAATATCACCTCATTGCTCGGCTTTCTCGGCGTGTTGTATTTCGTGTTTCCTTGGAGTAAATTTCCGCTGTCGGACATCAATCCTTCGATGTTCATCTGGCTGATGCTCTTTTTATTTTTGACGGCTACTGTTATTACGAAAAACAAGATCGATATCGATAAAGCGGCGAACATGCTGCTTGGCGTCCTTTATATCGGCATCGGTTTTCAATATATGATCGAAACCCGCTCGGCGCCCGACGGCAACGGTTTATTCTGGTCGCTGCTGCTGTTCGCGGCGATCTGGTCATCCGATGCGGGAGCTTATTTTACCGGCAGAAGGTTCGGCAAGACGAAATTATGGCCTGACATCAGCCCGAACAAAACGGTTGAAGGGGCGATCGGGGGCATAGTTGTCGCCGCGGCCGTTTCCGCTTTATTCGTTTTGTTCGCTCCGGAATTGTTGCCGATCGGTCGGGCGATATGGATCGGCCTCGCCGCCTCGGTCATCGGACAAATCGGCGATTTGATCCAGTCCGCATATAAGCGGGTGAGAGGCGTGAAAGATACCGGCTCCATTCTGCCGGGGCATGGCGGCATATTGGATCGCGTCGACAGTTGGCTGATCGTGTTTCCGTTTATCCATTTGTTGTCATTGTTGCCATACCAATAGTAGAGAAGGTGCGTTTATGAAGAAAATAACCGTTTTAGGCTCGACGGGATCGATCGGTACGCAAACGTTGGACGTCATTAAGCATCACCCGGAACAATTCCAAATCGAAGCTTTGGCAGCAGGCACGAATGCTGCTTTATTTATAGAACAAATACATACGTTCCGTCCGAAGAAGGTTTCTATTGCGACCAAAGAGCTCGCGGAACGATTGGCAACGCAAATACCCGACGGCATCGAAGTGTTATACGGGGAAGAAGGATTGAATGAAGTAGCGGCGAACACGGATGCGGATTTCGTCGTGTCGGCGCTGCTGGGCAGCCTCGGCTTATCGTCGACGCTTGCCGCGATTTCCGCCGGCAAAGATATCGGCCTGGCGAATAAGGAGTCGCTCGTTACGGCAGGCCATTTGGTAACCGAAGCCGTGAAGAAGCGCGGCGTGCGAATGCTGCCGATCGACAGCGAGCATTCGGCGATATTTCAATGCTTGAACGGCGAATCGCCGGAGGAGATCCGCAAAATTACGGTGACCGCTTCCGGAGGATCGTTCCGCGATCGGACCAGAGAGCAATTGAAGGGAGTTACCGTCGAAGAAGCGCTGAAACATCCGAACTGGTCGATGGGCGCCAAAATTACGATCGATTCGGCGACGATGATGAACAAAGGGTTTGAAGTCATCGAAGCGCATTGGTTTTTCGGGTTGCCTTACGAACGAATCGACGTTTTGCTTCATCCCGAAAGCGTGGTGCATTCTTTCGTCGAGTTTATCGACCGCAGTGTCATTGCGCAAATGGGGAATCCTGACATGCGAGTTCCGATTCAATACGCGCTCACCTACCCGCAGCGGCTGCAAACCCCGACCGAACCGCTCGATTTGGCGCAAATCGGAAAGCTTCATTTCAGTGAGATGGATTACGAACGCTTCCCATGTTTAAGAATGGCATATGAATGTGGTACAATAGGAGGCACGGCGCCAACCGTATTGAATGCGGCCAATGAAGTGGCTGTCGCCCGCTTTTTACGGGGAGAAATCGAATTTTTGCAAATTGAAAACGTGTTGGAGGCGGCTTTGGAATGGCACCGTGTGCTGCAAGCGCCCGATTTGGACGAGATCGCGGAAGCGGATCGCGCTGCGCGCGAATTCGCGGCCCGGTTTTGACCGCTTCGAATGCGATAACGATTCTCCGATGAAATTGCGGGAGAAGGATTCTTATGTTCGGCATCGGAGAATAATATGAAGTGTAGGAAACGATTGGACATGGCATCGTTTCGCTTCGAAAAGGCAGATAAAGGGGGTTTGCGTAACCTGTGGAAATGGTTCAAGTCATCTTTTTGACCATACTTGTGTTTTTTGTCATCGTTACGGTACATGAATGGGGACATTTTTATTTTGCGAAACGCGCCGGCATTCTTGTGCGGGAGTTTGCGATCGGCTTTGGTCCAAAGCTGTTTTCTTATACGAAGAATGAAACCCGTTATACGCTCAGATTGCTGCCGATCGGCGGTTATGTGCGAATGGCGGGCGAAGACCCGGAAATCGTGCAAATCCAGCCCGGACAAACGATTGCCGTGCGGCTGGCCGATGAAGCGGTAACGTATTTGTATCTCGATCAATTGGACAGCCGTAAAAATGTGATCCGCGGCGAAGTCGAAGAAATCGATATCGAAAACGAATTGTTCGTGAAGCTGAATGTGGACGGCGACGTCCACCGCTACGCGGTTCATCCGCAAGCGATGATGGTGACAAAAGGCCAGGAAACGCAAATTGCGCCGAAAAACCGCCAATTCGGAAGCAAAACCGTCGGACAAAGGGCAATGTCTATTTTCGCCGGGCCAATGATGAACTTTATTCTTGCTTTTGTGCTATTCGGCGTCTATATTCAAATGATGGGCATTCCCGTGGAAAACCCGACCTATGTGAAAGTCGGCGAGATTACAGCAGGCATGCCGGCTTCCAAAGTTGATTTGAAGCCCGGCGATATCATCGAAACGGTGAATGGGGTAAGCATTGGAGCCGATTCTGAGAAAATGATCGCGCTCATTCTGGATTCGGCCGACAAACCGATGAAATGGACCGTGCTTCGCGGCGATCGCCGATTCGAAATCGAGATTACGCCCGTTCGCGTCGAAGGCGCGGAAGGGGGCAAAGTCGGGATTGTGCCGGAATTGCCGACCCGCACCGCATCGATCGGCGAAACGCTGCGATATTCGGGCAAAGCGATGGTAAGCTCGACAAAAACGATTTTCGAAGGATTCCGCAAACTTATTTTCGGCGAATTCAAGCTTGACGATTTGGGAGGTCCGGTTCGCACCTTCGAAGTAACCGGCAAAATCGCGAAACAGGGCATTGAGAAATTAACGTTCTGGGCGGCGATATTAAGCTTGTATCTGGGGATATTCAATCTGTTGCCGATTCCGGCGCTCGACGGCAGCCGCCTCGTTTTTCTGGGCTTTGAAGCCGTGCGGGGGCGGCCGGTGGATCCGAACCGCGAAAGCATCGTGCATTTTATCGGCTTTGCCATGTTGATGCTGCTCATGCTGGCGGTGACATACAACGATATTTTGCGTTTGGTGAAAGGATAATCGGCATCGTTTGTCGAATTTACTCAAACAGGGGACTTTGGGAACAACCTCGTACCGAGGTTTATCGTTATGGGAGGCAGTTGGAATCGTATGTCAAAAGAGAAACAATTCGTTACAGAAATTACGCCGCAGCACGAAGATTTTTCGCGCTGGTACATCGATGTCATCAAAAAGGCGGATTTAATGGATTATTCGCCCGTGCGCGGATGCATCGTCTTCCGTCCGGACGGGTATGAAATTTGGGAACATATTCAAGGCGAGTTGGATAGACGTTTCAAAGAAACGGGCCATCGCAACGCCTATTTCCCGATTTTCATTCCGGAAAGCTTTTTCCAGAAGGAAAAAGAGCATGTGGAAGGTTTTAACCCGGAATTGCCGTGGGTAACGGAAGCGGGCGGCGAGAAATTGGAGGAACGCCTTGCGATTCGTCCGACATCGGAAACGATGATCGGTCATATGTACGCCAAATGGATTCAATCGTACCGCGATTTGCCGGTGCTCATCAATCAATGGGCCAATGTGGTGCGCTGGGAAAAACGGACGCTTCCGTTCCTGCGGACAAGCGAATTTCTATGGCAGGAAGGCCATACGGCGCATGAAACGGAAGAAGAAGCGCGCCAAGAAACGATGCAAATGTTGGAAATTTATCGCGATTTTGTGGAAAATTTCCTGGCGATCCCGGTCATTTCCGGCCAGAAGACGCCTTCCGAGAAATTCGCCGGCGCGATCGACACTTATTCGATCGAGGCGATGATGAAAGACGGGCGGGCCGTTCAAGCGGGCACTTCCCATTACATGGGCACGAACTTTGCGGTCGCGTTCGACATTCAATATTTAAGCCGGGACAATCATCTCGAGTACGTCCATACGACTTCCTGGGGCGTCAGCACGCGCCTCATCGGTTCGCTCATTATGGTGCACGGGGACGACCGCGGTCTTGCGCTCCCGCCGAAAGTGGCGCCGACGCAAGTGATCATGATTCCGATCGGGCCGCCGAAAGCGCGCGAGCAAGTGCTTGCCAGAACGGACGAGCTATATGCGGAATTGAAAGCTGCGGGAATTCGCGTTCGCGTGGACGACCGGGCGGACGTAAGCCCGGGATGGAAATTTAACGAATATGAAATGCGCGGCGTTCCGCTCCGTCTGGAGCTCGGGCCTCGCGATTTGGACAACGGCGTGGCGGTGCTCGTGTCCCGGATTTCCGGCGAGAAGCGCGTCGTGCCGCAACATAATCTGGTCGCGGAAGTGCAAAATATGCTGGACCAAATTCACGGGGAAATGTACGAGCGGGCCAAACAGTTCCGCGACGACAATTTCTCGTCCGTCGATTCGTTGGATGAGATGAAGACGCTGATGGAAAATAAGCGCGGATTCGTGCTCGCCGGCTGGTGCGGTTCGGCCGCCTGCGAAAAGCAAGTGAAAGAAGAGACGGGGGCGACGAGCCGCAACATTCCGTTCGAACCCGCCGAACGAAAGGCAAGTTGCCTCGTATGCGGCGATGCGGCGCAGCATACGGTTGTTTTTGCCCGTGCATATTAGAAGAGGCGGATAACGCAATTTTTCCGGAAAGCTTCTCACGAAGAAAACTCGATGACGAATCGATTGATTCTTTTGCGGAAGCTTTTCTTTTTTTCGCAGCATGCAGCATGTGGGGAAACGGGGGGAGATGTTATGAGCAATATCGGGGATAAAAGGAAGCGGTTCGAAATTTTGATGCAGCAAGCGCAAATTCCGGCGCAGATGATCGAGGCTTGTTTTACGGACGGGCACATCGAGCGCGTCGAATGCAGCGAAACGAACCGGGAATGGACGATATACATAAGCAAGGAGACGGTTGTTCCGGCGGAAGCGTATCGCGCCTTTTGCCTGCAAATTCAAGAGCGCCTTGCTCATATCGCGAAGATTAAGCTGATTTTCCAATATTCGGAGCATGTGCCGGTTGCCGACGTGGTTCAAACTTACTGGGGCTTGTTTATCGAATGGGTGCAGCGGGAAATCGCTTCGGTCAACGGATGGATGGCTCGCGCGAAGCTGGAAGTGGATGGACGAGCGGTCGTGGTTACGATGCTCGATTCCACAACGCTGGAGTTGGCCCGCAAAAAACAGATCGATACGGCGATCGTCCGTTTTTTCGAAACTTATTTTCAAACTTCGCTGCACGTCAAGCTGCAGGCAGGTCAGTTCGATCAAGAGGCTTACGAACAGTTCCAGCAGAAAATCGTCGAAGAAGAGCGCGAAGTGGTGCAGCAGATCGTGACGAGCATCGAAGCGGAGACCGAAACGATCTCGAGCGATGAGGAACTGACGCTGAAGATCGGGTACGACATTAAGGATCAGCCTGTTTCGCTGCAGGATATCCAAGAAGAAGAAAGCAAAATCACGGTACAAGGATCCGTATTCGGTTTGGATATGCGCGAATTGCGCAACGGCAGTCATTTATATATGTTTAATGTGACCGATTTTACCGATTCGATCCAGATGAAAATGTTCGTCAAAAACAAAGACGACATGAAAGCGCTCAGCCTGCTGTCGAACGGGAAATGGATCAAGGCGCGCGGCCGCGTGGAAATGGACCGGTTCAATCCGCAGCCGGAGCTTGTCATGATCCCTTCGGATTTGCATGAGATTAAAGCGCCCCCCGAACGGCAAGACAAGGCGGAGCAGAAACGGGTCGAATTCCATTTGCATACGACGATGAGCACGATGGACGCGGTAACTCCGATCGACGCTTATATTAAAACGGCGGCGAAATGGGGGCATAAAGCGATCGCGGTGACCGATCACGGCGGCGTGCAATGTTACCCGGAAGCGGATAAGGCGGCGAGAAAAAACGGCATCAAAATGATATACGGCGTCGAGGCCAATGTCGTCAATGACGGCGTGGCCGTCGTGATGAACCCGCAGCCGATCGAACTGAAAACGGCCACTTATGTCGTATTCGATATTGAGACGACCGGATTGTCCGTCGTCAACAATAAAATTATCGAGATCGCCGGCGTTAAAATGAGCGAAGGCAAGGAAATCGACCGGTTCGCGAAATTTGTCAATCCGCATGAACGGATTCCGTACAATATTCAGCAATTGACAAATATTACGGACGAGATGGTCAAGGACGCGCCGGAGCTCGAACCGGTCATGCGGGAATTCGTCGAATTTGTCGGCGATTCGGTGCTTGTCGCCCATAACGCGCGCTTCGATATCGGCTTTATTCAAGCGGCATGCAAGCAGATCGGATTGCCCGAGCTGACGAACCCGGTGCTCGATACGCTCGAACTGGCGCGACTGCTTCATCCCTCGATGAAAAACCACCGCTTGAATACGCTCGCGGACAAATATAAAGTTTCGCTCGAGAATCATCACCGCGCCATCGACGATTCGATCGCATTGGGCGGCGTGATGTTCGGCCTGCTGCAGGATGCGGCGCAAATGCGGAATATGACGATGCTTGACCGGCTGAACGATTATGTCGGCAGCGATCTATCCAATGCGAGACCGTTCCATTGCAACATTTACGCTTTGAATGCGACCGGGAAGAAAAATTTGTTCAAGTTGATTTCTATGTCTCATACCGAATATTTTAAACGGGTGCCATGCATTCCGAAAAGCAAACTCTCGGAAATGCGCGAAGGCTTGTTGATCGTCTCCGGCTGCGAAAAAGGGGAGATGTTCGAAACGGTTCTCAATAAATCGCCGGAAGAAGCCGAGCAAGTGGCGGAATTTTACGACGTGCTGGAAATACAGCCTTTATGCATGTATGCCCATTTGGCGGATAAAGGGCTTGTCGGCAGCATGGCCGATATCGAGAACGCTTTGAAGCGCATTTGCGACATCGGCGCCAAACAGAACAAACCGGTCATTGCGACGGGAAATGTGCATTATTTGCATCCGCGCGATAAATTGTTCCGGGATATTACGATACACGGCATTACCGGCTTTAGCCCGCTCAAGGACATTCGGAAACCGGACGCCCATTTTCGTACGACGGATGAGATGCTCCGCGAATTTTCGTTCCTCGGCGAGGATAAGGCATATGAGGTCGTCGTAACGAATACGAATGAACTGGCCGGACGCTTCGAAGAAATTGAAATGTTTCCGAAAAAACTGTTCACCCCGAATATCGAGGGGGCGGATGATGAAATCCGCAATACATGCTACGACACCGCGAGGCGGATTTACGGCGAGCCGTTGCCGGACGTGGTCGTACAGCGATTGGAGAAGGAGCTCGTTCCGATTATCAAATACGGTTTCTCGGCGAACTACCTCATTTCCGAACGGCTCGTCAAAAAATCGAATCAGGACGGATATTTGGTTGGCTCGCGGGGTTCGGTCGGGTCGTCCGTCGTCGCGACGTTTCTCGGCATTTCCGAGGTAAATCCGCTGCCGGCGCATTATCTCTGCAAAAATCCGGCCTGCAAGCATAGCGAATGGTTTCTCGACGGCAGCGTGCCGAGCGGATTCGACTTGCCGGACAAGCCTTGCCCGAAATGCGGCGAAATGTTGAAGGGCGAAGGCCAGGATATTCCGTTTGAGACGTTCCTCGGTTTTAAAGGCGACAAAGTTCCCGATATCGACTTGAACTTTTCCGGGGAATATCAGCCGCACGCGCATAATTATACGAAAGTGCTGTTCGGGGAGAAGAACGTATTTCGCGCCGGAACGATCGGCACCGTCGCCGAGAAGACGGCGTTCGGTTTTACGAAAAAATATGAAGAAGACCATCACAAGAAATGGCGCAACGCCGAGCTTGCCCGGCTCGCAAGCGGCTGTACGGGCGTGAAGCGCAGCACGGGCCAGCATCCCGGCGGCATCGTCGTCGTGCCGGACTATATCGAAGTGGAAGATATTACGCCGGTGCAATACCCGGCCGACGATACGAGCGCGGAATGGAAGACGACTCATTTCGATTATCACGCGTTCGACGCCAATTTGCTCAAGCTCGACATTCTCGGGCACGACGATCCGACGATGATGCGGATGCTGCAAGATTTGACGGGCGTAGATCCGACGACGATTCCGATGAACGATCCGAAAGTGATGAGCATGTTCAATTCGACGGAAGCGCTTGGAGTGACGCCGGAGCAGATCCGTTCTCCCGTCGCGACGTTCGGCGTGCCGGAGATGGGCACGAAGTTCGTGCGGCAAATGTTGGAGGAATCGCAGCCCTCTTCGTTCGCCGACTTGCTGCAAATATCCGGCTTGTCGCACGGAACGGGCGTATGGCTCGGCAACGCGCAAGAATTGATTAAGAACGGAACATGCAACATCAAGACCGTAATCGGCTGCCGCGACGATATTATGCTCTATTTGATCTATAAGGCGGGAATGGATGCCTCTCTTGCGTTTACCATTACGGAAAGCGTCCGGAAAGGGAAAGGACTGACGCCGGAATGGATCGAAGAGATGAAACGTTGCAAGGTGCCGCAATGGTATATCGATTCTTGCTTGAAAATCCAGTACATGTTCCCGAAGGCGCACGCGGCCGCTTATGTTATATCCGCCGTTCGGACCGCCTACTTCAAGCTTTATTATCCGATCGCTTATTATGCGACTTATTTTTCCGTACGGGCGGAAGATTTCGATATCGAGCTTTGCTGCCAAGGGTATGACGCGATTAACCGCAAAATCGATGAAATCGAGCAAAAAGGGTTTCAAGCGACGACGAAAGAAAAAAATATGATTTCCATTCTTGAAATGGCGCTCGAAATGACGGCGCGCGGTTTTTCGTTCAAAGGAATCGATCTGTACCGCTCGGATGCGACCCGGTTTGTCATCGACGGCGATTCGCTCATTCCGCCGTTCTCGGCGATTCAAGGGATCGGGGAGAACGCGGCGCGCAATATCGCCGCATCCCGCGAAGGCGGCGAATTCCTGTCGATCGAAGATTTCCAGGCGAAATCGAAAGCGAGCAAAACCATCGTGGAGACGCTGACGCAAATGGGCTGTTTCCGCGGTTTGCCGGAAAGCAATCAGCTCTCGTTGTTCTAATGCCTTCCTTGCCGTGCGAGCGAGAGCAACCCATTTTGCCGTGCAAGAACCTCTACTTGTCAAGAAAGCCAACCTATGGTATAATTTTTAACATTGATCGAGATAAAACGCTAGTGACGAAGAGTGGGGAAACCCACTCTTTACTCGTTGGTATACAGATAAAACTTTTAGGAGGGTAATCGCTTGAGCGCACCGAAGATTAAATCGGTAGTAGAAGAAATGGTTCAACCGTTTTTGGACGAAAACGGATTTGAGTTGGTTGATGTCGAATATGTAAAGGAAGGAAGCAGTTGGTTTTTGCGCGTATTTGTCGATAAGGAAGGCGGCATCGATATCGAAGACTGCGGCCGGATCAGCGAGTATTTAAGCGCAAAGCTGGATGAGCAGGATCCGATTCCCGACGCGTATTTCCTCGAGGTTTCTTCGCCTGGCGCGGAACGTCCGCTCAAAAAGGCGGAAGATGTTCGCAAGGCGGTCGGAAAAAACGTATTTGTCACTACATACGAGCCGATCGGCGGGGCCAAAGAATTCGAAGGAGAACTGCTTTCGTTTGACGGGGAGCAGCTTGTCGTCGATACCGGCAACGCGCCTGTCGCCATTCCGTATGCGAAAGTCGCCAGCGCCAGATTGGCTATTTTATTTTAACCATTAGCGGACCGAATGAAAGGGGGAGCCAATCCATCATGAGCATGGATTTCATTGAAGCATTGAATGAGATTGAAAAGGAGAAGGGAATCAGCAAAGATATTTTGCTCGAAGCGATTGAAGCGGCGCTGATCTCAAGTTACAAACGAAACTTTAATACGGCGCAAAACGTGCGCGTGGATATGAATCGCTATAACGGCGTCATCAAAGTATTCGCGCGCAAAACGGTCGTCGAAGAAGTTCTCGATCCGCGCCTGGAAATTTCCGTGGAAGCCGCGCGCGAGATCAACCCGAACTTCCAGTTGGACGACATCGCGGAGATCGAAGTCACGCCGCGCGATTTCGGGCGTATTGCGGCGCAAACGGCGAAACAGGTCGTCACGCAGCGGATACGCGAAGCGGAACGCGGACTGATCTACAACGCCTTCATCGAGAAAGAGGAAGATATCGTCACAGGCATCGTGCAGCGTCAGGATTTGCGCAACATATACGTCGATCTGGGCAAAATCGAGGCGCTGCTTCCGCTGAACGAATTAATGCCGAACGAAAAGTTCAAACAAGGCGACCGCATCAAAGCATATATTACAAAGGTGGAGAATACGACCAAAGGACCGCAAATTTTGCTGTCCCGAACTCATCCCGGATTGTTGAAGAGGTTATTCGAACTGGAAGTGCCTGAAATTTTCGACGGCGTCGTTGAAATTCGTTCGGTTGCCAGAGAGGCGGGATTCCGTTCGAAAATTGCGGTGTACTCCCGAAATCCCGAAGTGGATCCGGTCGGTTCCTGCGTCGGGCCGAAAGGGATGCGCGTTCAGACGATCGTGAACGAACTCAAGGGCGAGAAAATCGATATCGTTAGCTGGTCGGAATCGGTAGAAGAGTATGTCGCGAATGCGCTCAGCCCTTCCAAAGTGCTGGAGGTGCAAGTATTCGAACAGGACAAAATGGCGCGTGTTATCGTGCCGGATTACCAGCTCTCGCTCGCGATCGGCATTAAAGGGCAAAATGCGCGTCTCGCCGCCAAATTGACCGGCTGGAAAATCGACATCAAGAGCGAAACGCAAGCGGAGCAAGAGTACGGCAGACCGAAAACGCCGACGGAAGAAATGCCGCAAGATTCCGCTTCGTTCGAATAATCCGGGAAAGGCGGGGGAAGGCAATGAGACCGAGAAAGATACCGCTGCGCAAATGCGTTGCATGCCAGCAGATGATGGCGAAAAAGGAATTGATCCGGGTTGTCAAGACGCCGCAGGACGAAGTGCTGATCGATCTTACCGGGAAAAAGGCGGGCCGCGGCGCTTACTTGTGCGGCAAGCTGTCTTGCTTTAAACTGGCCCACAAAAACAGGGCGCTCGATCGCGCGCTTAAGCATCAGGTGCAACCGGAAATTTACACGCAGCTCGAGCAGGACTTTATCCGCGTGGAAGATGAATTTATCGCGGGCAAGGAGCGGGCGGAACAGGATACATGACCAAATTATTATCTTATCTAGGGCTTGCAATGCGGGCAGGCAAGCTGGTAACAGGGGATGAAATCGTTCATAAGGCGCTTCGTTCCGGCGATCTGCAGCTGGTGATCGTTGCGGGCGACGCTTCTGAAAATACGAAGAAGAAATTTCGTGACAAATGCCATACGTATCGGGTTCCGCTCTTGATCGGCCTGGATCGCTTCGCGATCGGCGCAAGCATCGGGAAAGCGGACCGGGTCGTTGTCGGCGTGTCGGATTCGGGTTTTGCCCGAATGATGCGCGAGCAATTGGCGATTATGTCGGAGGTGGAGTATATTGAGTAAACAAGACAACAAAGATAATAAAGATAAGTTGAGGGTTTATGAATACGCGAAATCGCTCAATATGAGCAGCAAAGAGATCATTACGATCCTGAAGCGGTTGAATATTCCGGTAAACAATCATATGAGCGTGATGGAGAACGATGCCGTAGCGAGGGTGGAGCAATTTTTCCGCGACATTAAGGCGAACGCGGCGGCCAAACGCGCGGCGCAAGAAAGCGGGGCTCAGACCGCCCAAGTATCCGCGGCGGCCAAACCGGGCGCGGCTTCTTCGAATGCGGCCGGTACGGCTGCGGCAGCGAAGCCGAATCATCAACCTCAGCAAGAGAAGCAAGCTTCGGCGAGAAAAGAAGGCGGAGCGGGCCAAGGACAAGGAAGATCGCAACAGCACAGCCGCGACGGACACCGGGAGCAACAACAAAATCGACAACGTGAAAAGCAGGTAGGTATGAATACACAACGGACACAGGAACAGCGGAAACAACAAGGAAATGCAGGACAAGGCCAAGGAAGACAACAAGGCCAAAACAACGGAAATCAGGGCAATAACCAACATGGCGGCAATCAGCGTCAAGGCAGACCGGCATTCCAGCAGCAGCAAAGCCGTCCCGAATCGGGCAGACCGCAGGGCGGACAGCAGCCGAACCGCAATCAACCGAAGGTTCAAGGGAACGATAGCCACGATTCGACACCGGCATTCAACAAATCGAAGAAGACGAAATCGAATCCAAGACGGTTTGACGATAATAAAGCAAGCAATTATAAAGGAAATCAGAACAACAAGGGCGGCCGCAACAAATTCGGCAAAGGCCAGCAGCAAGCGCAAGAAAAACGCGAAAAAATCGACAATACGCCGAAAAAGATTATCGTGCGCGGCGCGATGACGGTAGGCGAAACGGCGAAGCTGCTGCATAAGGACGCCTCGGAAGTGATCAAAAAACTCATGTTCCTCGGCGTCATGGCGACGATTAACCAGGAGCTTGATCTGGATACGATCCAACTGCTCGCTTCCGATTTCAATGTCGAAGTGGAATTGAAAATTCCGGTCGAGGAAGACCGGTTTGAAACGATTGAAGAAAACGACGACGAAGCGGATCTGATTGAACGTCCTCCGGTCGTCACGATTATGGGACATGTCGATCACGGGAAAACGACGCTGCTCGACGCCATCCGCTCTACGAACGTAAGCAGCAGCGAAGCCGGCGGCATTACGCAGCATATCGGCGCGTATCAGGTGGAAATTAACAAGAAGAAAATTACATTCCTCGATACGCCGGGCCACGAAGCGTTTACGACGATGCGCGCCCGCGGAGCGCAAGTTACCGATATTACGATTATCGTCGTTGCCGCAGACGACGGTGTGATGCCGCAAACGGTAGAGGCGATCAGCCATGCCAAAGCGGCGAACGTGCCGATTATCGTGGCGGTGAACAAAATCGACAAGCCGACTGCGAATCCGGACAAAGTGAAGCAGGAATTGACGGAATACGAACTGGTGCCGGAAGAGTGGGGCGGAGACACGATCTTTGTCAACGTATCCGCGAAGCAACGGATGGGACTGGAAAGCTTGCTCGAAATGATTCTGCTCGTAGCCGAAGTGAACGAATTCAAGGCTAACCCGAACAAGCGCGCGCGCGGTACCGTGATCGAAGCGGAGTTGGACAAAGGCCGCGGACCGGTGGCCCGCATTCTCGTTCAGCACGGTACGCTGAAAGTCGGCGACGCATTCGTGGCGGGCAACTGCTTCGGCCGCGTTCGGGCGATGGTGAATGATAAAGGCAGACGCCTGAAGGAAGCGGGACCGTCCACGCCGATTGAAATTACCGGATTGACGGAAGTTCCGCAAGCCGGCGATCCGTTCATGGCGTTCGAGGACGAGCGGAAAGCGCGGTCTATCGCGGAAAAACGCGCGATCACGCAGCGCCAGAGCGAATTGAACGTCAGTACGCGCGTCACGCTTGACGATTTGTTCAAGCATATTAAAGAAGGCGAGATTAAAGACTTGAACGTCATCATTAAAGGGGACGTGCAAGGTTCTGTCGAGGCGCTGAAAGGTTCGCTCGAGAAAATCGAAGTGGAAGGCGTCCGCGTGAAAATCATTCATAGCGGTGCGGGTGCGATTACCGAATCCGATGTCATTTTGGCTGCCGCTTCCAATGCGATCGTGATCGGCTTCAACGTCCGTCCGGAGCCGCAGGCGAAAATTACGGCCGAGCAGGAGAAGGTGGACGTGCGGCTGCATCGCGTCATCTATAACGTCATCGAAGAGATCGAACAGGCGATGAAAGGGATGCTCGATCCGGTTTATAGAGAGAGCGTTATCGGACATGCGGAAGTGCGGAATACGTTTAAAATTAGCAAAATCGGTACGATTGCGGGCTGCATGGTAACGTCCGGCAAAATTACCCGCAATGCGGAAGCTCGTTTGATCCGCGACGGCATCGTCATTTTTGAAGGGAAAATCGATTCGCTTAAACGTTTTAAAGATGACGCGAAAGAAGTGGCGCAAGGCTACGAATGCGGCATCACATTAGAACGGTTCAACGATGTGAAAGAAGGAGACATTGTTGAAGCCTTTGTCATGGAAACGGTAGAGCGGTAATAAAGAGGTGAATGACCATGGCTAAAATTCGGGTCGGACGGGTCGGCGAACAGCTCAAAAAGGAGCTTAGCGGACTGATTCAAACCGAATTGAAAGATCCCCGCGTCGGCTTCGTGACGGTGACGGGCGTTGAAGTAACGAATGATTTGTCGCAAGCGAAAGTATATTTAAGCGTGCTCGGAGACGAACAGCAAAAAGAGGATACGCTTAAGGCGTTAATGAAAGCAAACGGTTTTTTGCGGTCCGAACTGGGCAAACGAATCCGGCTTCGCCATACGCCGGAGCTCGTATTTAAGTTCGATACGTCGATCGAATACGGCAGCCGAATCGAGAAGCTGTTGGACGAAATTAAACATGAGGAATGAAACGCCGATGAACGATCCGATTAGCTTGGAGCATTATGAGCGGCAGTTAGAAGAAGCGCGTCAATATATCGCGGCCCGCGACGATTTTCTGGTGGTGTCCCACGTTCAACCGGACGGCGACGCCGCCAGTTCGACCGTAGCGGTCGGATGGCTGCTCGCGCAGCTCGGCAAAACGTTTTGCATGATTAACGAAGGTTCCGTTCCGCAAAGATTGAGTTATCTATGGTCGTACGACCGGATCGTCAATTATGCGGAACAGCCGCCCCAGCGTCAATTTCAAAACGTCATTTGCGTCGATTGCGCCGATTTCGCGCGCGTCGGCAAAGTCGGCCAGTTGTTTGCCGAAGGCGCGGATGTGCTTAATATCGATCACCACCCGACGAATGACAGCTACGGGTCGGTCAATCTCATTAAAGCCGATGCCGCGGCGACGGCGGAAATTTTGTTCGATTTGTTGAAGCGGTTCGAAATCGAGTGGAGCCTCGACATTGCGGAAGCCATTTACACCGGCTTATTAACGGATACGGGAGGGTTCCGCTACTCCAATACGACGCCAAAAGTGATGGCCGCGGCCTCCGAACTGCTGCAGTATGGGGTCAAAGGACATCAACTCGCCGATCATTTGCTCGAACAGTTGACGATGCCGCATGTTTTGCTGCTGACAAAGGCGTTGTCCCGCTTGTCGTTTGCCGCGAATAACAAAATCGGATGGATATACGTCACGCCGGAAGATATGCGGGAGACCGGCGCGGTGAACGACGATCTGGAAGGTCTCGTCAACTACCCGCGCAACATTGAAGGCGTCGAGGTCGGCATCTTGTTCAAGCAAATCGACAACGAGGCGGTTAAGGTCAGCATGCGTTCCGGACCTGGGGCCAACGTTGCGGAAATTGCGCATTCTCTTGGCGGAGGCGGTCATGTCAGAGCGGCCGGCTGCAAAGTATACGGCGCTTTGGACGATGTGATCAAACAAGTGATTGAGCGGGTGAAGCAAGCTTTATGAGTGAAACAGATTTTCAATCCCCAAATCATAGAATATTACAAAGCTTTCAGGCAGACGGGATATTGCCCGTATGGAAACCGGCCGGTTGGACTTCTCACGATGTCGTCGCCAAAGCGCGGCGCCTGCTGCGCATGAAGCGGATTGGGCATACCGGCACGTTGGATCCTATGGTTACGGGAGTGCTCCCGCTATGTCTCGGCAGAGCGACGCGATTAGTGGAATATTTGCAGGAACTGCCGAAGGAATATGAGGCGGTAATGCGTTTAGGCATCGCAACGGATACGGAAGATATGTCGGGGCAAACGATCGAACGGCAGGAGCGCGTCGATGTCACGGAAGAGCAGGTCCGGGCGGCGCTCGCCCTGTTTGTCGGGACGAACGAGCAAGTGCCTCCGATGTACTCCGCCGTCAAAGTCGACGGCAAACGGCTTTACGAATTGGCGAGAGAAGGACGGGAAGTGGAGCGCAACCCGCGGAAAGTGACAATACATGCGTTGGAACTGCTGCGTTGCGAGTTGAACGGTCCGGAGCCGGAAATCCATTTCCGCGTCGTCTGTTCCAAAGGGACTTATATCCGTACATTATGCGTCGATATCGGGAAAGCGCTCGGCCTGCCGGCAACGATGGCTTCGCTAGTTCGAACGATGTCCGCTCATATTCGATCCGAGTCATGTTTGACGTTGGAACAGATCGAATCCGCCGTAGAGGCGGGGAAACTGCACGAATTGTTGATTCCGATGGACCGCGCCGTCCGCCATTTGCCGGCGCATACGGTCGCCGCCGAGAAGGCCGAGCAAGCGTTGCAAGGTCAAAAGTTATCCGTAAGGGCGGTATCGCCAGCGGTGGAAGCGCCTGGCCTCATCCGTTTATATTCGCCCGACGGGCAATTTTTCGGCATTTACGAACGGGAAGAACATAAAGGTTATATTCGGCCGGTGAAAGTATTTCTTCCGCATCTCTAACTTGGATGAAAGGAATTGCAGGTGACATAATGTGAAAAAAATAACAATATCATATCCGTTAAATTCAGATGAAATCAAACAATGGGGTCATCCCCAAGCGATGGCGATCGGTTTCTTTGACGGCGTTCACCTCGGCCATCAAAACTTGATTCGTCGTGCCGTGGACTATGCGCAAAAAGCGGGAATACCGGCGACGGTCATGACCTTTCATCCTCATCCGAAGGAAGTGCTGGGCAAACCGCCGACCCGGGCCCAATACGTTACGCCGCTTGACGACAAAATTGAAAAAATGGTGCGCTTAGGCGTGGATCGGGTCTATGTCGTCCGGTTCGACGAAGCGTTCGCCGGCGTATCGGCCGAATCGTTCGTGCACAATATGCTCTTCGCATTGCAGGTCGAGCATGCGGTCGTCGGCTTCGATTTTACATTCGGACATCAAGCCGCCGGCGATGTCGACGCATTGCGCCGGCTCGGGGAAGGACGGATGACCGTCGACGTTGTCCCATCATTCCCGCTTGACGACAAAAAAATTAGCAGTTCTTCGATTCGCGCGTTTTTGCAGGAAGGTAAAATTCACGAAGTCAACCGGTTGCTCGGCTGCAGCTATCGAATGACCGGAACGGTTGTGCCGGGGGAGCAGCGGGGCAGAAAGCTCGGATTTCCGACGGCCAATCTCGATTTGACGGCCCCTTATATCGTGCCGCGCAACGGCATTTACGCCGTACGGGTGCAACGGCTCGAAACATGGTATAACGGCGTGATGAGCATCGGTCTTAAGCCGACATTCCATGACAGTATGGCCGTTCCCGCCGTCGAAGTGCATATTTTCGATTTCGACGAAATGATTTACGGCGAACAGCTCCGCGTCGAAGTGGTGGAATATATTCGCTCCGAGCGGCGTTTCCCGTCTGTGGACGCCCTGATTGCGGAAATTGCGCGGGATTCGGAGAAATCGAAAATCATTTTGCGGCATTGGCAAAAATAAGGTCGATTATGATTTTACTTTTCCTTTGGCAAGTGGTATAGTATATAATGTTGCGGCAAGGCGAGCAACGATTAACCTTGGCTTGGTCAGCCGCTCTCACCGGCGCTGACGAGGCTAACGGCGATTATAATAAAGGAGGTGAATAGGATGGCACTTACACAAGAGCGTAAAACCCAATTGATCGAAGAGCACAAAACTCATGCGTCCGATACCGGAAGCCCTGAGGTGCAAATTGCTATCCTAACGGAAAACATCGTTAACTTGACAAACCATTTGCGCACGCACAAGAAAGACCATCATTCGCGTCGCGGCCTTTTGAAAATGGTCGGCCAACGCCGTAAGCTTTTGGCTTATTTGAAAAATAAAGATGTTAACCGTTACAGCGCTTTAATCGAAAAGCTCGGATTGCGTAGATAATGTAACGTACAAAAGCAGCCTGGTTGTTGCCGCATAGCTTCGCTGAAGCTACGCGGATGCAGCCGGGTTGCTTTTTATGCAGGCGTTGCCGGACGGATTCGCATGCTTGTTTTCAATAAAAGCAGGAAATAATGATACATATGCAGAAATGATAATGGTGTTACTTGAGGAGGGATTCAATGGAAAAGCATATTGAAATGCAGCTTGGCGGAAGACCGCTGCGACTTGAGACGGGCCGTTTGGCGAAGCAAGCCAACGCGGCGGTTACCGTACGCTATGGCGAAACGGTTGTATTGTGTACGGTGACGGCTTCGTCCGAACCGAAAGATTTGGATTTTTTCCCATTGACGGTTAATTATGAAGAACGGTTATACTCTGTGGGCAAAATTCCGGGAGGGTTCATTAAACGCGAAGGCAGACCGAGCGAAAAGGCGATCTTGGCGAGCCGTTTGACGGACCGCCCGATTCGGCCGCTCTTTCCCGAAGGTTTCCGGAACGATGTGCAAATCGTTAATTTAGTAATGAGCGTAGACCAGGATTGCACGCCTGAAATCGCCGCGATGATCGGCACTTCGGCTGCGCTCAGCATCTCCGACGTACCGTTCAACGGTCCGATCGGCGGGGTGGCCGTCGGCCGAGTCGACGGTAAATTCGTCATCAATCCGACGGTGACGGAAGAGGAACAAAGCGACATGTATCTGGTCGTGGCGGGGACGAAAGACGCCATCATGATGGTCGAGGCCGAAGCGAATGAAGTGCCGGAAGAAACGATGCTGGAAGCGATCATGTTCGGGCACGAGGAAATTAAAAAGATCGTAGCCGTACAAGAACAGTTTGTGGAAATGGCCGGCAAACCGAAAATGGAAGTCGTTCTGCACGCGGTCGACGAGAACGTAAATCGGGATGTCCGCGCATTCGCGCAGGAGCGGCTGGTTGAAGCGGTGAAAATCGCCGAAAAGCATGCCCGCCAAGAAGCGATCGATGCGATCAACGATGAAGCGACGGCTCATTTTGAGCAGCAGTACATAGACACGCCTGAACTGATGAAAGATGTGAAGGAAGTTTTGTACGACATCGTGAAAGAAGAAGTCCGCCGCTTGATCACGCACGATAAGGTTAGACCGGACGGGCGCCGTTTGGACGAAATCCGCCCGATCGAATGCGATATCAGCTTGCTGCCGCGAACGCACGGTTCCGGACTGTTTACGCGCGGGCAAACGCAAGCTTTGAGCGTATGTACGCTTGGCGCATTAGGCGATGTGCAAATTTTGGACGGACTCGATTTGGAAGAATCGAAACGCTTTATGCATCATTACAATTTCCCGCCGTTCAGCGTCGGCGAAGCGAGACCGCTGCGCGCTCCGGGCCGCCGCGAAATCGGGCACGGCGCATTGGGCGAACGGGCGCTGATGAAAGTAATTCCGTCCGAAGCGGAATTCCCGTATACGATCCGGCTCGTATCCGAAGTGCTGGAATCGAACGGCTCCACGTCGCAAGCGAGCATTTGCGCAAGCACGCTTGCCATGATGGATGCCGGCGTGCCGATTAAAGCGCCGGTAGCGGGCATTGCGATGGGGCTGATCAAAGACGGCGAGCATGTATCGATCTTGACCGATATTCAGGGGATGGAAGACCATCTCGGCGATATGGACTTCAAAGTGGCCGGTACTTCCGAGGGCGTTACGGCGATTCAAATGGATATCAAAATTGACGGCATCGACCGCCAAATTTTAGCCGATGCCTTGCGTCAAGCGAAAGAAGGACGTATCTTCATCTTGTCGAAAATGCTGGAACGGATTCAGAAGCCGAAGCCGAATTTGTCTCCGTATGCGCCTAAAATCGTTACGATGCAAATCAATCCGGATAAAATCCGCGACGTCATCGGAGCGGGCGGAAAGATCATCAATAAAATTATTGAAGAAACCGGCGTAAAAATCGATATCGAACAAGACGGACGCGTATACATCGCCTCGGCAAACGAAGAGATGAACGAGAAGGCGCGCTCGATTATCGAAGGAATCGTTCGGGAAGTCGTCGTTGGCGAAATTTACGTCGGCACGGTGAAGCGTATCGAGAAATTCGGAGCATTCGTTGAAATATTGCCGGGCAAAGAAGGGCTCGTCCATATTTCCCAGCTTTCCACCGAACGGGTCGGCAAAGTCGAAGACGTCGTCGCCATCGGCGACAGCGTCACGGTGAAAGTGACGGAAATCGATCAGCAAGGACGCATCAATTTATCGCGCAAAGCGGTACTGACGGCGCAAGTGCCCGCGCAATCCTAAGCGGGGGTATCATAAGCGGGAGAAACAGAACCATTCTGTTTCTTTTTTTTCGCATTAGAATCAGCATAATCCTGTCCGACCGGACATATGAATAGGACAAAACTATGCGTGCTTGCAAGGCTGGTTTTCGTCCTATTCTCGTTCAGGAAGGAGTATTTCGGATGGCTGGAAAGAAACTGGTCATGATATTCGGCTGTATGATCGGGTTGCTCGTGCTGGCGCGAGTGAGCGGAATAAGCCTGTTTATTCATCAAAATAAAGATCGGGCTTACATTCAAAATGCGTTCGAAATGTTTCGCGATGCGGAGGCCACCGAAAAAGATCCCGTTATGCGGCGGATCGAAGAGGAAGCGGCCAAACGGAGAATCGAACCGGTCGATGCGATTGTCGACCGCGTGTGGAAGCTGATTCCGGGTTATAACGGGATCGAAGTCGATATCGATAAAACGTATCAATTGACGAGATCGAAGAACGGCGAAGGGGAAATCCGCTTTGTCTATCGGGCAATTCCGCCGAAGATCAAGACCGATTCTTTACTCCCCAATCCGATATACAAAGGAAATCCGAACAAACCGATGGTTTCGCTCATGGTCAACGTGGCATGGGGCAATGAGTATATCGAACCGATACTGCGGATTATGGATGACGAAAACGTGAAAGCTACGTTCTTTTTCGACGGCTCATGGTTGAAGAAAAACATCGATACCGCCAAAATGATTCAAGAACGCGGACATGAGTTGGAAAACCACGCTTATTCCCATAAAGATATGAGCAAATTAAGCCGCGAGCAGGCCGTTCAAGAGATTGTCAAAACGAAAAAACTGCTCGAAGAGGAGTTAAACGTCCAAAATCGTTGGTTTGCGCCGCCTTCCGGAGATTTTGACATGGAAACGGTGCAAATCGCTCACGAGTTAGGGTTAAAGACGGTGCTATGGACGCTCGATACGGTAGATTGGAACAATCCGAGCCCGGAATCGGTCGTCCAAAAAATTAGCAGGCATGTCGAACCGGGATCGCTAATATTGATGCATCCCACAAAATCGTCCAGCCAGGCGCTGCTCGGCATGATTCGCGAAATTAAGCGGAAAGGTTATTCGCTTGGCACGGTGAGCCAGACGTTATCAGAGGAAAGAACGCCCCCGGATACGTTGCCGCCTAACTTGTTCCCGATGGTCAGTTCGCCGAATGCGGGTTGAGACGGCCTTGTTTTTTTGATAGGATTAGATTGCATTGTTTAGCGCATGCGAAGCTTCACAAAATGATTAGGAGGGCCTTCCGTGATCAAAACACAACTTAAAAACGGTTTGCGCGTCGTGCTCGAGAAAATTCCGACTTGCCGTTCCGTCTCGTTCGGCATATGGGTCAAAACCGGTTCGCGCAACGAGCAAGCGTCGAATAACGGAATATCCCATTTTATCGAACATATGCTTTTCAAAGGCTCGGAGCGTTATTCGGCTCAAGACATCGCGGAATCGTTCGATGCGATCGGAGGCTACGTCAACGCCTTTACATCGAAAGAATATACTTGCTATTATGCGAAAGTGTTGGATGAACATTTGCCGATCGCGATGGATGTGCTTGCCGACATGTTCTTCACGTCCCGCTTCGATCAAGACGACTTGGAGAAAGAGAAAAACGTCATTATCGAAGAGATCGCCATGTATGAGGATACGCCCGACGATACGGTGCATGACGATGTTTCCCGCGCCGCGTACGGCGACCATCCGTTGGCGTATTCCATTCTCGGCACGGAGGAACGGCTGCAGGCGATGAGCGCTTCCGATCTGCGCCGGTACATGGGCGAGCATTACACCGTTGCCGATACGGTCATTAGCATTGCCGGCAATATCGACGACGGCGTGATCGATTTGCTGGAGAAGCATTTCGGCCATTTTCAATCCGAAGGAAACAAACATTCGCTGAAGGCGCCGGTCTTTCAGGGAGAAGTATTGTTCCGCGAGAAGAAGACGGAACAAAATCATATTTGCATTTCTTTCCCAGGGTGCTCGATATCCGACCCGCGCTTGTATGCGATGATCTTGTTAAACAATGTTGTCGGCGGCGGCATGAGCTCCCGCCTGTTTCAAGAAATTCGCGAAAAAAGAGGATTGGCGTATTCGGTCTTCTCCTATCATAGTTCCTACGCGGACAGCGGCTTGTTTACGGTATATGCCGGGACGGCTCCGAAACAATCGAAAGAAGTTCTCGATCTGACGATCGAGGTGATGGAGAACTTGAAGGCCAAAGGGTTGACGGAATCGGAGCTGCATAAAGGGAAAGAACAGCTTAAAGGCAGTCTTATTCTAAGTTTGGAGAGCACATCGAGCCGCATGAACCGGCTCGGCAAAAACGAGCTGATGCTGTGCAGGCATTACACGCTTGACGAAGTGATCGCACGCATTGAAGCGGTGTCGATGGAAGACGTCGATTTTTTGCTGAATCGCATGTTCGAATCTCCGTTCGCGCTGGCGATGGTGGGTGGAAGCGACCAGGCGATCGGCGGTTTGAAACGAACGATAAATTAATGTTATCTATGCCGCACTAATATTCGAATCTATTGATGGAGGAATGGATCATGTCCTATACCGTTCAACTCAAACGTTTACCAGGCAACGAAGATGTCCAGTTGCCGCAGAGAATGTCCGAGCTTGCCGCCGGATTCGATCTGTACGCCGCCGTTTCCGAGCCGGTAACCTTGCGGCCGGGCGAGCGCGCGTTGATTCCGACCGGCTTTGCGATCGCCATGCCGCCGGAGCTGGAGGCGCAAATCCGGCCTCGCAGCGGGCTCGCTTACAAGCATGGGATTACATGCTTGAATTCGCCGGGAACGATCGACGCGGATTACCGCGGGGAAGTGAAAGTGCTCTTGGCAAATTTGGGACAAGAGCCGTTCGCCGTTACGCGCAACGAGCGTATCGCGCAAATGGTGTTTCAAGTCGTGCCGCAAGTTAAGCTCGAGCAAGTCGAAGAACTGACCGAAACGGCGCGCGGCGCCGGCGGATTCGGCCATACCGGGACGAAATGATATATTCTTTATTCCATAAACGGCTTTTATCGTTCGAGACGAGCGATAAGAGCCGTTTTTTGTTGGGGGATAACCAGTTTTGCGCACCCCTTCATAGGCGCAGGCATAATATGATTTATACGTCATGACTTATGACGTCAGCATGACCCGAAAGGAGTGATAGATCCTGATGCTTACAGGAGTCCATGTCGTTTTTTTGGGAGGAGACGCCAGACAGCTTGAAATTATTCGCAAAATGACGGAACTGGACGCGACCGTTACGATCGTGGGATTCGATCAACTGCAAAATCCGCTGCAGGGGGCCTACCGGTCGGACTTGAAAAACGAGCTGTTGGAAAAAGCGGATGCGCTCATTATGCCGGCCGTCGGCACGGACGACGAAGGGGCGATCAGCGCCATCTTCGCCTCGAGCGAACTGAAACTGACCGACGAACATATCGCCGTCCTCCCGAAACATTGCAAAATCTATACGGGAATGGCGAAACCTTATTTGCGCAAGTTGAGCTTGAAACATAAGATCGATCTGGTTGAATTGTTCGACAGGGACGACGTTGCGATCTACAACTCGATTCCGACGGCCGAAGGAGCCTTGATGATGGCGATCCAGAACACGGACATTACGATTCACGGATCGAAGTCCATGGTGCTTGGCATGGGAAGAACCGGACTGACGATGGCGAGAACGCTGCAAGCTTTAGGGGCCAAAGTGAAGGTGGGAGTACGGCGCGAAGAACATTTCGCACGGGCGACGGAACACTGTTTTGAGCCGTTTTATATAAAAGATTTATCGTCTCATGTGAGCGATATTGACTTGCTTTTTAATACGATTCCGACTATGATAGTCACAGCACAAATAATAGCGAATATCCCGAATCGGGCGGTTATTATCGACCTGGCTTCAAGTCCCGGAGGAACCGATTTCCGGTTCGCGGATAAGCGGGGAATCAAAGCTTTGCTCGCTCCCGGTTTACCTGGCATCGTCGCTCCCAAAACAGCTGGACGCATCATGGCGGATTGTTTAAGTCAGTTGATTTTGGCGGATACGCGCGAACGGGGGAATCGGGTATGAAATGGGAAGGCAAAACGGTCGGTTACGCATTGAGCGGATCGCATTGCACCTTTGCGGAAGTGATGCCGCAAATTCAAAAATTTGTGGACAGCGGAGCGAAAGTGATCCCGATCGTCACGAATACGATTATGACGACGGACACGCGATTCGGCACGTCGGAAAGTTGGCAAAAACAGTTGAAAGAAATTACGGGGAATGATATTATTTCTTCAATCGTTGAAGCGGAACCGCTCGGACCGTCCAAGTTGTTGGACGTTATGGTTATCGCGCCTTGCACGGGCAATACGACCAGCAAATTGGCGAACGCCATGACGGATAGCGCCGTTCTGATGGCGGCGAAAGCGCAAATGCGGAATCAGCGCCCGCTCGTATTGGCCATCTCTACCAATGACGGGTTAGGATTGAACGCGGCCAATATCGCCAAATTGCTTATTACGAAACATATTTATTTCGTGCCTTTCGGCCAAGACGCTCCGCATAACAAGCCGAACTCGCTTGTGGCGAGAATGGATTTGATTCACGATACTTGCGCGGCCGCATTGGAGGGCAAGCAATTGCAGCCGATGCTGATCGAAAGGTTTCAATATACGTAATTTATAGAGGGGAGAAACGCCAGATGTCTAATCAGAAATTGTATAACGTTGCCGTTGTCGGGGCAACAGGTGCCGTAGGAGAACAAATACTAGGATTGCTAGAGAAGAGAAACTTCCCGATCAATGAACTGAAGTGCTTGTCGTCCGCCCGTTCGGCGGGCAAAAAGATCGTCTTTAAAGGCCGGGAGATTACGATAGAGGAAGCGAAGCCCGAAAGTTTCAAAGGGATCGATATCGCTTTGTTCAGCGCGGGCGGAGACGTCAGCAAAGCTTTGGCGCCGCATGCCGTCGAACATGGCGCCGTTTGTATCGACAACACGAACGCTTACCGGATGGACCCGAATACGCCGCTTGTCGTTCCTGAAGTGAACCTTGAGGCTGCGGACGGACATCAAGGGATTATCGCGAACCCGAACTGTTCGACGATTCAAATGGTAGCGGCGTTAAAGCCGCTTTACGACCGCTTTGGCATCTCGAAAATTATCGTTTCCACTTATCAGGCCGTTTCCGGCGCGGGCAGCAGCGCTATTGACGAAATGCTGCGCCAATCGAAAGAAGTGTTGGCGGGCAACGAAGTAGAACCGCAAATATTGCCGGTCGGTTCCTTGCCGGTCAAACATCAAATCGCCTTCAACGCGATTCCGCAAATCGATAAATTCCAAGACAACGGCTATACGTTGGAAGAGATGAAAATGGTGCGGGAAACGAAAAAAATTCTCGCCGACGAATCGATCGACGTTACGGCGACTTGCGTTCGGATTCCGGTCGTATACGGTCATTCGGAATCGGTATACGTCGAATTGAAGAACGATTACGAATTGGAGGACGTCAGATCGTTGCTTGCGAACGCTCCCGGCATCACGGTAGTTGACGATCCGGCCGGCCAGCAATATCCGCTCGCTACCGAAGCGGCGGGCAAACCAGACGTATTCGTCGGCCGCCTGCGCCGCGATTTGGGCGAAGCGCGCGGATTAAACATGTGGATCGTATCCGACAACTTGCTCAAAGGCGCAGCTTGGAACGCAGTGCAAATTGCCGAATATATTGCTAATGGGAAATAATCGGTAAATCCTGAAATCGGTTTTGGCATAAACCTGGGGGGAAATGCAATGCGCATCTTGGTTCAAAAGTTCGGAGGCACTTCCTTATCTACGCCCCAAGCCCGAGAGCATGTCGTTCAACATATTCGCCGCGAGCTTTCTAACGGGTACCAACTCGTCATCGTTGTCTCGGCCATGGGCAGAAAAGGAGATCCGTACGCGACCGATACATTGCTCGAGTGGATCGGTCAAAACGGCAACCGCCTGCCCGCTCGCGAGCAAGATTTATTGCTTTGCTGCGGTGAAGTCATTGCCGCAGCAACGCTATGCAGCATACTTAACGAGCAACTTATTCCGGCCGTTGTTCTCACGGGAGCGCAGGCCGGCTTCATTACGAACGACCAATACGGAGATGCGCGCATCGTGGAGGTTCGCCCGACTCGCGTATTGGAATATTTGCAAGAGAACAAAGTCGTTATCGTCACGGGATTTCAAGGCCAGACGGAGAACGGCGATATAACGACGCTCGGCCGCGGCGGAAGCGATACGTCCGCGACGGCGTTAGGAGCGGCGCTGCAGGCTGAAACGGTCGATATTTATACGGACGTCAACGGCATTTTGACGGCGGATCCGCGAATCGTCGAAGACGCCAAGCCGCTGTCCGTCGTCAGTTATGTCGAAATTTGCAATATGGCGCATCACGGCGCCAAAGTGATACATCCGCGCGCGGTGGAAATTGCGATGCAAGCCCAAATTCCGGTGCGGGTCCGTTCGACGTTTTCCGAAGACGAAGGGACGCTCGTCACCCGACTGGAGGGAGTGACGGATCGCAAATTCGGCATCGTCGATCGTTATGTGACTGGGATTGCGTATGTAAACAATGTGACGCAAATTACGGTTGACGCACATGAAGGCGCGGAAGATTTGCAGCTTCGCGTCTTTAAAGCGATGGCGCAGCACCAAATTAGCGTCGATTTTATTAATGTTACCCCTTCCGGGGCGGTTTATACCGTATTCGACAACGATGCGGAACGCGCGGTTACGATTTTGGAACGTTTGGGATACCGTCCGAAGGTATTGTTCGGTTGCGCGAAAGTTTCCGTCATCGGCGGCGGCATGAACGGAGTGCCAGGCATTATGGCGAGAATTGTCGAGGCGTTAACGGAACGGGAAATACAAATTTTGCAATCGGCCGATTCGAATACGACGATTTGGGTTTTGGTCCGTCAGTATGATATGATCGAGGCGCTGCGCGCCCTTCACGCGAAATTCGAGCTTCACAAGGAAGTGTACGACACGAACGCCGTCATACGCCAATAGGGGGGATTTTTAATGGATTTCGGAAGAGTCATTACGGCAATGGTTACCCCGTTTGACGACCAATTGCAGATCGATTGGGAACGAACGGGCCAATTAATCGATTATTTGATCGAAGAACAATGCAGCGACAGTTTGGTCGTCTGCGGCACAACCGGCGAATCGCCGACGCTTACCGACGAAGAGAAGCTGGCGATGTTCCGGTTTGCGGTCAATCATGTTAACGGCCGCTGCAAAGTCATTGCCGGTACAGGCAGCAACAATACCGCGCATTCGATCCATTTGACGAAAGAGGCGGAGAAATTAGGAGTCGACGCCATTCTGGCAGTCGTGCCTTATTATAATAAACCGAATCAAGAAGGTTTATATCGGCATTTCAAAGCGATTGCGGAATCGACGACATTGCCGGTGATGCTCTACAACGTTCCCGGCAGAACCGTCGCCAATTTAGCCGCGCAAACGACATTGCGTCTGGCGGAAATCGACAATATCGTCGCCATTAAAGAATGTGCCTCCGCCGACCAGATGACGGAGATTTTATCGGCATGTCCGAATAACTTTACATTGTATTCCGGGGACGACTCGGCGACGCTGCAAACGCTCGCACTCGGCGGGCACGGCATCGTCAGCGTGGCCAGCCATGTGATCGGCCGCAAAATGAAAGCGATGGTTGAAGCATATGTCAACGGGGATGTACAACAAGCAAGCGTATTGCATCGGGAATGCTATCCCGTGTTCAAAGGATTGTTTGAATGCCCCCATCCGGTTCCGAATCCGGTGGCCGTCAAATACGCACTAGGGTTGCGCGGCATACCGGTTGGCGGGGTGAGGCTGCCGCTCGTCGAGCCGTCGGAATCCGAAGCGGCTTTTATTCGAAATTTGATGCAATAACGGATTCTTGTTTTTGCGTATACGACCGGTGCTACTTGTAAGGCATCGGTTTTTTTGTTTCGGGCAACGATAAGTTTACGGAGGGCGACTTGTGTTTTCGTAAATTAATCATGTATAATGGGTTAAAGTGACTGGGTGCGGTATAATTTAGTAAAAAACAATATAAGAGCGACGTCCATAATATTTAGGAGGGTTAGATCCACTTGTCGAAGAAAAACAACAATGATAAATTGACGATTTTTGCTCTTGGCGGCGTCGGTGAAATCGGGAAAAACATGTACGTCATTCAATATGCAAACGATATTGTCGTGGTCGATTCCGGATTGAAATTTCCGGAAGAAGATATGCTTGGCATTGATATCGTTATCCCTGATATTACGTATTTGACCGAGAATCGCGATAAAGTAAGAGGAATATTGTTAACGCACGGCCATGAGGACCATATCGGCGGATTGCCTTATGTGCTGAAACATTTGAACGTACCGGTATACGGTACCAAATTAACGCTCGGACTAGTCGAGAGCAAATTAAGAGAAAACAACCTGCTTGGAGAAACGAAACGCATACTGATCAACGCAGACTCTGAGGTTCAACTCGGAACGATTCGCGCAACTTTCTTCAAAACGAATCACAGCATACCGGATTCGGTAGGCATTTGTTTGGAAACGCCGGAAGGTGTCGTCGTACATACGGGCGACTTTAAGTTTGATCATACCCCAGTCAATGATCAATATGCGGATTTGCAGCGTATGGCGGAAATCGGGAAGAAAGGGGTGCTCGCCCTTCTGTCGGACAGCACCAACGCGGAGCGTCCGGGATTTACGCCTTCTGAAAGCAGCGTAGGCGAGAATCTGGTAGACATTTTCCGCAGAGCCGAGCAAAGAGTCGTTGTCGCTACATTCGCGTCGAATATTCACCGGATTCAACAAGTGATCGACGCCGCGGAGGCAACAAGACGCAAACTGACGGTCATTGGACGCAGTATGGTCAATGTCGTTACCATCGCTTCGGAATTAGGTTATTTGCATATTCCGGACGGAATGCTGATCGAGCCGGAGGAAGTCAACAAAATGTCGGCCGACCGCGTCGTCATTCTATCGACGGGCAGCCAAGGCGAACCGATGTCCGCGTTAACGCGCATGGCTCGTTCGACGCATCGCAAAGTCGACATTTTGCCTGGCGATACCGTCATTATCGCGGCAACGCCGATTCCCGGAAATGAAAAGTATGTCGGCCGCACGGTGGACGAATTGTTCCGCCTCGGCGCCAATGTCATCTACGGCGGATCGATTACCGGCGTTCATGTGTCGGGTCACGGAAGCCAGGAAGAATTGAAATTGATGCTTAACTTGATGCGCCCGAAATATTTCATTCCGATTCACGGAGAATACCGGATGCTTCATCATCACGCTATGCTGGGCGAAGCCGTCGGGATCGACCGCGACAATATTTTTATGATCGATATCGGCGATATCGTTGAAATCCAAGGCGGCGCGGCTCGCAAATCCGGCAAAGTGCCTTCGGGCAATATTCTGATCGACGGACTTGGAGTAGGCGATGTAGGCAATATCGTGCTTCGCGACCGTAAATTATTGTCTCAAGACGGCATTCTGGTCGTTGTCGTCACACTCAGCAAGCAAGACGGCACGATCATGTCGGGGCCGGATATTATATCGCGCGGTTTCGTATACGTACGCGAGTCCGAAGGCTTGTTGGACGAAGCGAACCGGATCGTTACAAGCACGCTTCACAAATTGATGAGTGAAAACGTTAACGAATGGGCATCGCTCAAAACGAACGTGAAAGATGCCCTAGGCCGTTTCCTATACGAGCAAACGCGGCGCAGACCGATGATTCTTCCGATTATTATGGAAGTATAGATGAAGCCGCATAAGCTGTCCTTAAGGTCCGATAACGGGCCGGGGACGGCTTTTTTTTCGTATAAAAACGGCTGACTAATCCATACTATGACGGAGTTGAAAGTATACGAAAAGCGGAGGAATCGACATGCCATTTCCATATCAAGCGGAAGATTTTTTGCTGTACAATCAGGCGGAACAGCCGGCGCCGGGCGAAGGCGGGGACAAAAAAGCGCCTCCCGCGGTTCAAACGGTGCAAGAGCTTGGACAAACGACGGTTCCGGTTAGCGAGACGAACATCTTCTGCATGTCTATCATCGGGCAAATAGAAGGCCATCTGGTTTTGCCGCCGCAAAATAAAACGACGAAATACGAACATGTCATTCCACAGCTTGTAGCCGCGGAACAAAATAAAGCGATCGAAGGCATCTTGATCGTATTGAATACGGTCGGCGGCGATGTCGAGGCGGGACTTGCGATCGCGGAAATGATATCGTCGCTCTCCAAACCGACCGCAACCGTCGTGCTGGGAGGCGGACATAGCATAGGCGTACCGATCGCGGTATCGTCCGATTATTCTTTGATCGCCGAAACGGCTACAATGACGATTCATCCGATTCGGCTAACCGGACTTGTCATCGGCGTGCCGCAAACGTTCGAATATTTGGATAAAATGCAGGAGCGAGTCGTCAGATTCGTCACATCGCATTCGAATATAAGCGAGGAGAAATTCAAAGAGCTGATGTTCAAGACCGGAGAGCTGACGCGCGATATCGGAACGTCCGTCGTCGGGCCTGACGCCGTCAAATACGGCTTGATCGATGCGATCGGCGGCATCGGCGACGCCTTGCGCGTATTGAATCAAATGATCGACCGCAAACGGAGCGGGCAGCCGGCGGGACTCACGCAATAACGAAACGAAAATCGAGGTGCTTTCATGACATTATATACGACGATGCCGCTGGAAGTAGTGCTTGACGGCATCAACCAGGAACGGGAAGCGGATCTTGAAGTCGAGATTAACGGAATATTGATGCAGGTGGCGCCGGTTGACGCTTCGTCCGCGCGGATCGTTCGCCTGTTGCGCTGTTCGTTGAACGATTATTTGGATCCGGCTTACGCGCCGGGCCAAATCATCCATTATAAGCCTGCGCTCATGACAGAACGAAAATAACCGCTCATGCTTAACGAATTCCGGGCGGCGGCGCGCATCGGGAACTACGGATAGGAACATCCCCGGTTCTGTGTTATAATAGAGCATTGGGGGGTGATCGTTTGGCGCGGAAAAAAAGAAGAAAGTCCTCTTTCAGCACCAGTCTGAAGTACGAAATATACGGGATCATATGGATCACCTTATCCGTCATTGCGATGTCGGGCGAGGCGACGGTCGGTCGTTCGCTCTCCAAATTGTTCGGAGCGCTGCTCGGGAAGTTTTATTTCGTCATTCCGCTGATCGGCATTTACGTCGGCTTGTACGTCATGATCAAACGAAAATGGCCGAAAGGATGGTCTGCCCGCAAATCCGGCTTGGTCATCATCGTTGTCGCTTTGACGCTAATGAGCACCATCTGGACGATCGATCAAAAATTGATGCCAACGGTTGAAGTAACGGCGGGTAGAATTGTGCAGCAAATACATAACGATATTAAATTGGAATTATTTACGAATGCTTCACCCGAAAATTATTCAATCACGCAGAAGCAAATTAGCGGAGGCTACACGGGAGCGGTAGTGTATTCCGTTTTATACTTTTTATTCGGCGCGGCCATCTCCAAATTGGTCATGATCGTATTGCTGGGCATCGGCTTTATGTTGACGACGAATTTGTCTTATGTAGAGCTGCTGCGCTTCGTGCGAAGCCGTATAGCCCGCTTCCGCGATCTGCTGCGGAAGAAACTGAACGCGAGCGAACAAATGAAACGTTCCGGACGCGCGGCCGGCAGCGCCGCGATCGATAAAGCGCCGCTCATTCCGCTCGATGAAGACGACGAAGAGACGGGCGATTTGGAAGACGAGACGGAAGCGGCTGCGCCGAAACGCCGCAAGGTGCCGGTGTTCTTCCAATTGTTCGGCGCCAAAGACGAGCGGGCGAAAAAGGACACAAGCCCCGCGAACGAGGACGAAGACGATTACGGACAAGATGTGCTGGTTGGTTCGCGGGATTATGCGGCCCGTTTGGACGAGCCTGAAGAGGAAGCCGATTCGACGCTGATCATTCGCGACTTTCAGCAGATCCAATCGGCCGAACAAAGCGGCGAAGAGGCCGAAGAAGAGTTGTTGCATGCAACCCGAGACGCGTCCGCGCTTGACGCGGTAAGTTACCAGGAGGAGGAGGCCGGCAATGAGACGGAATCTCCTCCGTTTGAGGCCGATGCGGAGAACGCCAATTTAGACGGCGAAGCCGTTCCTTTCGGCGCGGAAGAAGACGGGCATGAGACGCAAGGGACGGATGCGCCGCAGGCCGCACCGCCGTCCAAGCCATACCAACTCCCTTCGTTCCGCTTGTTATCGAAGCCGCAAGGAAGCGGGAAAGCGGGGGAAGGCCCCGATTTCATGCAAACGGCACGCAAGCTGGAAGCGACGCTGGAAAGCTTCGGCGTCCGCGCCAAAGTGCTTGAAGTCGTACGCGGCCCGGCGGTGACCCGATACGAAATTCAGCCGGATATCGGCGTGAAGGTAAGCCGGATCGTCAGTTTGACCGACGATATCGCGCTCGCGCTTGCGGCGAAAGATATTCGCATGGAGGCGCCGATTCCGGGCAAATCGGCTATCGGCATCGAAGTGCCGAATACCGAAGTGTCGATCGTCACGATGCGGGAAGTGATGGAGACGCCGACGTTCCAAGAGTCGACCTCCAAGCTGTCCATCGCTTTCGGGCGCGATATTTCGGGACAGACGATCGTAGGCAATTTGGCCCGGATGCCTCACTTGCTCGTAGCCGGCGCGACGGGATCCGGCAAATCGGTCTGCATCAACGGGATCATTACAAGCATTCTGTACAAAGCCAAACCCGATGAGGTCAAGTTTCTGATGATCGACCCGAAGATGGTCGAGCTTAACGTATACAACGGCATACCGCATCTGTTGGCGCCTGTCGTGACCGATCCGCGGCGAGCTTCGCTAGCCTTGAAAAAAATTGTCGTGGAGATGGAAAAACGGTACGAACTGTTCTCGAAATCGGGCACAAGAAATATTGAAGGATACAACAAGCTGATGGCAGACAATCCGGCAGCCGTATTGCCGTTTATCGTCGTCATTGTGGACGAGCTTGCCGACTTGATGATGGTTGCGGCGAACGATGTCGAGGATGCGATTACCCGGCTTGCGCAAATGGCACGTGCGGCGGGCATTCATTTGATTATCGCAACGCAGCGCCCTTCCGTCGATGTCATTACGGGAGTGATCAAAGCCAACATTCCTTCCCGGATCGCGTTCGGCGTTTCTTCGCAGGTCGATTCCCGCACCATTCTCGACATGGGCGGCGCGGAGAAGCTGCTCGGGCGCGGGGATATGCTCTTCTTGCCGATGGGCTCTTCCAAGCCGATCCGCGTTCAAGGAGCGTTCCTGTCCGATCAGGAAGTCGAATCGGTCGTTCATTTCGTACGCGAACAAGAGCAAGCCGAATACAATGAGGATTTGGTTCCGGAAATCGACGACAGCGCGCAACAATCGGAAGAAGCGGTGGACGAGCTGTTCGATCAGGCGGTGCAAATCGTACTAGAAGCGAAGCAAGCCTCCGTCTCCCTGTTGCAGCGGCGCATGCGCATCGGGTATACGCGCGCGGCGCGCCTCATCGATTCGATGGAAGCGCGCGGCGTCGTCGGTCCTTATGAAGGCAGCAAGCCGCGCGAAGTGTTGATTACGCCGGATCAATTCCAGCAAAGCCGCGTCAGTTCCTAATGAGAATAAGGGTTTTTCCCGCAGTTACATGCCGGGAGGAACCCTTATTTTTCTTGAACCGGAAACTTTCATGATCCCTTTCGCATAATTACATCCTTCTCATCCCATAATAAGCTTACCATTGCTGCAAAACTAACAGAAGAAAGGTAGAGCGAAGGCGATGAGAAAAACAGTCATCAACAAGCGTTTAATATGGATTACGTTAAGTATCGTACTCGTTTTGTTCGGTACATACCATTTGAAAACGTCGATGTCCAGCAAACAGACATTTGGGGACGCGGTGCTGACGGTCGGATTTTCGGGCAAAGACGTATATGAGCTGCAGGGCAGATTGAAATTTCTCGGCTTCTATCACGGCAAAGTGGATGGATATTTTGGAGAAAAGACGTTAGGCTCGGTCAAATGGTTTCAGTCCGAGTTCGGATTGAAGGTGGACGGTTTTGTGGGCGGGAAAACGAAATTGAAACTTTGGGAAGCTACAAAGCATTGGAGGCCTACCGCCGAGGAAACCGGCCAAGCGCCGGCGGAAGAGGCCGCTCCGAGCCCGGGAGCCGGCGTGGAACCGGATACGTCGGAAGAATGGACGTCGAACAACAATCGCGGATATTCCGAGAACGATCTGAAACTGATGGCTAACGCCGTTTACGGCGAATCGCGCGGCGAGCCGTTCGAAGGACAAGTGGCGGTGGCCGCCGTCATCTTGAACCGCGTGAAATCTCCGAGTTTTCCGAATTCGGTTTCCGGCGTCATTTTCCAGCCGGGCGCATTTACCGCCGTAGACGACGGCCAAATCTGGCTGACGCCAAATGAAAATGCGCGCAAAGCGGTGGAACAAGCGATCAACGGTTGGGATCCGACCGGCGGATGCTTATATTATTTCAATCCGGTGACGGCAACGTCCAAATGGATTTGGTCTAGACCGCAGGTGAAAACGATCGGCAAACATATCTTCTGCATGTAATGCGCGCGTAATGACCGGCGTCTTTCGCTTGCATGAACGAATACCGTCGTATAAAGAAGTAACCTTGGAATGTCCCGAGGTTGCTTCTTCACTTTGGATTGGTATAGAATGGGTAAGAATCGAATAAATTGACTTCACACGGGGGAAAATCGGGCAATACGGCCGCCTCCGAATAAACGATGCGAACGGAAGGAGATTTGTTATTGAGTACTTCAACGTTTGAACAAGGAAAAGTAAATCAAATGCGCATTCACGTCCTTCCTACGAAACGATTTAAAACATATGCAATCTCGTTATATATTGGATTTCCTTTGTCGGAGCGCCATGTGACATCGGTCGCGCTTACTCCGTTTGTACTGCGGCGCGGCACCGCGGCGTACCCGGAAACGATTCGCTTTCGCGAGAGGCTCGACGAATTGTACGGCACAGGGTTCGGGTTCGACGTATATAAGCGCGGCGATTATCAAATCGTACAATTCCGCATGGATGTCATTAACGACCGATTCGTACATACGAAAGAATCGCTGCTAGCCGAGTCCTTCTCGTTTCTGGGCGAGGCGATTACGAAGCCTGCATTGGAAAACGGCGTTTTCCGCGCCAAATACGTCGACGGGGAGAAAGAAACGCTTCGCAAACGGCTGGAAGCGATCGTGAACGATAAAATCCGCTATGCCGCCGAACGATGTATCGAAGAAATGTGCAAGAACGAACCGTACCGGCTGCATCCGCTTGGCAACCGCGCCGACATTGCGCCGATTACGGCGGAGTCCTTGCATTCGTCCTATACGCAATGGCTTCAGTCGGCTTGTATGGATTTGTACGTTGTAGGCGATACGTCGCTGCAGGAAGTGGAATCATTGGTCGAACGGCATTTCGGGCTTCGGCGCGATCAAGACGCAACCTATGCGATGCGCCCGGGCAACATCGAAGTTCGGGACGTGAATACGGTTGTCGAACGGATGGAAGTGGGGCAAGGAAAGTTGAACATGGGCTTGCGCACTTCCGTCACTTACGGCGACGACGATTATGCGGCGGCCTTGATGTATAACGGCATTTTGGGAGGATACCCTCATTCGAAGCTGTTTGCCAACGTACGTGAGAAAGCGAGTCTCGCTTATTACGCCTCCTCCCGTTATGACGGCCATAAAGGCATATGCGCGATCCAGTCCGGCATTGAAATCGGAAATTATGAAAGGGCCGTCCAAATCATACGCGAGCAGCTCGCCAGCATGCAAGCGGGCCAAATCAGCGAATTGGAGCTGTCGCAGACGAAAGCGATGATCGCCAATACGTTGCGCGAAATCGGCGATTCGGCATTCGAGACGATCGCCTATTATTTCAACCGGGAATTGTCCGGCAAGGAACGGACAACGGCGCAATTGCTGGAGCAGGTGGAGCGCGTGACGGCGGAAGATATTCAGCGCGTGGCGCAAACGTTTCAATTAGATACGATTTATTTTCTACGCGACAAGGGGGAATAAAGGATGGAAACGATCCATCATCCTAGACTGCAGGAAACGTTGTATTACGAGCGGATGCCGAACGGACTTGACGTTTACGTCCTCCCCAAAGAAGGATTCCAGAAAACGTATGCGACTTTTTCCACAAGGTACGGCTCGATCGACAATCACTTCCGGGTCGGTTCCGGAGAGCCGATCGAAGTTCCCGACGGGATCGCCCACTTTTTGGAGCATAAAATGTTTGAAGAGCCGACGGGAGACATTTTCGCGACATTCGCGGCGCAAGGGGCGTCCGCCAACGCGTTTACGAGCTTTGACCGTACCGTCTATTTATTTTCCGCGACCGAGCAAATTCCCGCCAATCTGGAAACGTTGATCAATTTTGTTCAGCATCCGTATTTTACCGATGAAAATGTGGAAAAGGAAAAAGGGATTATCGGACAGGAAATTAAAATGTATCAGGATAATCCGGACTGGCGGGTTTATTTCGGCTTGATCGAAGCGATGTACCGGACGCATCCCGTACATATCGATATCGCCGGCACGGTCGAATCGATCGGAACGATTACGAAGGAAACCTTGTATACGTGTTACCGCACGTTTTATCATCCGTCCAACATGCTGCTGTTCGTCGTAGGCGGCGTCCGCGCGGAAGAAGTGTTCGAGTTGGTTCGACGCAATCAAGCGGGCAAAACCTACGAACCGCAGGGCGAAATCGAACGCATTTTTCCGGCGGAGCCGAATGAGGTCCGGCAGGCGCGGAAAGTGGCCAAATTGCCTGTCTCGCTGCCGAAGTGCATGTTCGGGCTGAAAGAACCGCATGTTCGCCGCAGCTGCGAACAACTGCTCCGGCATGAATTGACGACGAAGCTTATGCTCGACATGCTGTTTGCTTCCAGTTCGCCGTTATATCAGCAGCTATACGACGAAGACTTGATATCCGACGGGTTCGGCTTCGAATTTAACAGCAGTCCGCACTACGCATTTTCGGTCGTCGGCGGAGAGACGCGCGATCCCGATCAATTGCTTGCGCGCGTTCGCGAGCAAGTCGATCAAGTCGTTCAGACCGGATTCGAAGCGCAACATTTCGAACGGACCCGCAACAAAAAAATGGGCGCGTACTTGCGCATGCTCAATTCGCCGGAAGCGGTCGCGAGCGAATTTACAAATTATAAGTTCCGCAACAGCGATTTGTTTGCTATACTTCCAGTATATGAGTCGATCGGACTTGCCGATGTGAATGCGCGCTTGCGCGAACATTTCGACTGGGAGCAGCTTGCCGTTTCCATCGTCGAAAGTCCGTAATCATGAGTCGAGAGTGAGAGGGTCATGAAATCGTTTGGGGAAACGACCGTTTTAATTACGGGGGCGAGCCGGGGAATAGGCGCAGCCATTGCCGAGCGCTTCGCGTCGGTAGGAATGAACGTGGTCATTCATTATTTGCATTCGCATGAATCCGCGAACGAGGTGGCCCGCAAATGCATGAGCTACGGCAGCAAAGTGTTGACGGTAACGGCCGACTTGCGTTCGAAGGAGCAGATTATGCGGATGCGCGAGAAGCTGGAGCATCACGGATTTATGCCAGACATCCTCGTCAACAACGCAGGCATCGCGCATTACGGCTTGCTGTCCGACGTGTCGGAAGAAGAGTGGGACGACGTGATGGCCGTCAACTTGAAAGGGATGTTCTTATGCACGCAAACGTTCATGCAGCGGATGATATCCCAGAAATACGGCCGCATCATTAACGTTTCCTCGATTTGGGGACTGTCGGGAGCGTCCTGCGAAGTCGTGTACTCCACGACCAAAGGCGGATTAAACGCCTTTACGAAAGCGCTGGCGAAAGAGTTGGCGCCTTCGGGAGTAACGGTCAACGCGGTAGCGCCCGGAGCCGTCGATACGGTTATGTTAAACCATTTGAACAGCGAGGAAAAAACCGGCCTGGAGCGGGAAATTCCGGCGGGTCGCCTGGCGCAGCCCGAGGAAATCGCATCGCTTGTCTATTTTATCGCATTGCCGGAATCCGGGTATATAACCGGGCAAATTATAAGCCCGAACGGAGGCTGGCTGACATAATTATCGATCCGTTATTTTCCTTTCGTACGTATAAAAGACAAAGTTTCGGAGCATATTACGACTGTTGAGCACAATAATGTAGGAGGTTTATCAACATGTCGGTTCTGGAAAATTTCGATACGTGGAAAAATTTTTTGGGAGAACGGGTCAAACAAGCGAGAAATATGGGCATGAACGAGGAAACGATCTCGAAATTAGCTTACGAAATCGGCGATTTTCTGGAAGAGAAGATCGAGCCGGAGAACGGGCCCGAACGGACGCTCAAAGCGCTTTGGGACGTAGGCTCCGAGGAAGAGCGCAAGACGATTGCCCGTTTAATGATCAAGCTGGTTGAAAAAGCTTAACATCCGATTTAAGCTGTAAATAGGACATTTGAAGGAAAGCTCTCGCGCTTGGGAGCTTTCTTTTGATGTTTTTGCTCACATTGAACTTGTCTTTGATTTTATTTTTTTATATGATTATGTGTAAGATTCAATAGCTCAAATGTAATATTTTATTACATATTTCGTGAATGTGCAGGAATTTTAGCTGAAATTGTTGAAATAAGTCGATAGGTCTTAACGCCTAATTCATGCAATAATAGAATGAAAGAAATGCATTTGCAGTTGAACGGCGAACGTTGAACGTGATAAATACAAGATTATATGCGGAGGTGATGGTGTGTCGAATCTAGGTCAACTGCTGAAAAAAGCCCGGGTCGAAAAAGGGATGACTTTAGATGACGTGCAAGAATTGACGAAAATTCGCAAACGGTACTTGGAGGCCATTGAGGATGGTGACTACAAAGTTTTGCCGGGGCCTTTTTATGTCCGCGCCTTCGTGAAAACGTATGCGGAAACGGTCGGATTAAACGCGGACGAACTGCTTGAATTATACCGTGGCGATATGCCGGAATCACAGACGGATACGATCGAACCTATTATTCAGAGCCGCCGCAGAACGCGGTCGACAGGCCGGACGGGGAAATGGGTTTCTTCGATTTTAATGTGGTCCTTTCTTATCCTCATCGTCATTGTCGTCTATTTGTTTTATATTAAAGGCGCCGAGCCGAAGGACGATCAGGTAGCCGACGGAACGAAGATAACCGACGATATGCAGCAGCCGCAACCGCCTTCCGAAGGCGGAACGACGCCGGATGAGGAGGCAACGCCTCCTGCGGATGAAACGGAGGTCACCCCTCCTGAGCCGGCCCCGCCGGAGATCGTGTCGAAAGGAAGATCCGGCAAAGCGTACTGGTATGCGGTAAAAACGCCGGAGCCTTCGGTAAAGGTGGAAATTTCGGCTTCCGGCGGAGACAGTTGGATTACGGTATATAAGAAGAAATACGACGGCGAGAAGTTATATAACGAGACGTTGAAAGACGGCGTAACGGAGACGTTCGATCTGGTCGACGGATTGTATATTAGCGTAACGAGACCGGATTTCGCCGAAGTAAAAGTAGGCGGAATCCCTCTGGAAGACGGAGATAGCGCCGTCCGCCGGCGTTTCTTGTTGCATTTGGAATCGACGGCCGATTCCGCTGCGGAATAATGAATACCATTCAATAATCGCAATGATGAAAGGACGTGACCTTATGGCTTCCGAAAGCTCATTCGATATCGTGTCGAAAATGGATTTGCAGGAAATGAACAACGCCATAAATCAAACGGAGAAAGAGATCGGCAACCGGTTTGATTTTAAGGGCACCAAAAGCAGCTTGAATCTGGAGAAAGACGAGCTCGTTATTATTTCGGACGATGAATTGAAGTTGAAAAACGTGATCGATATTTTGCAATCCAAAATGGTCAAACGCGGGCTGGCGCTCAAAAACCTGGAATACGGGAAAGTCGAACCGGCTGCGTCGGGCACCGTCAGACAACGGATTAAATTGAAGCAAGGGATCGATCAAGACAATGCCAAAAAAATTAATATTTTGATTAGGGATTCGAAATTAAAAGTAAAAAGCCAAATTCAAGGGGATCAGATCCGGGTGACCGGCAAGAGCAAGGACGATTTGCAAAACGTTATTCAAATGCTGCGCAAAGCGGATCTCTCCCTTGAATTGCAATTTGTAAATTTTAAATAACGAAGATGGCGGAAAAACCTTGAATCGTGTGTTTCCTATCATACGACTAAGGTTTTTCAACGTTTTGACACTAAAAACGGCATGTATTATACTTTATTAGATAGATATGCACATCGCTTTGGAGGCAGGAACGGGGGACGTCAGGCGTGACAGAAAAAATAAAAATCGTTACATTAGGCTGTGAGAAAAACTTAGTTGATTCCGAAATCATGTCCGGATTAATCCATGAGCGGGGATACTCGCTTGTCGATAATAAAGAGGAAGCGACGGTTATCATTGTTAATACGTGCGGTTTTATCGATGCGGCCAAGGAAGAATCCGTCAATACGATTCTTGACTTGGCTGAGTTGAAGCAAACGGGAAATTTAAAGGCGCTGGTCGTTTCCGGCTGTTTGACGCAACGGTATAAGGAAGCGCTGTTGGAGGAAATGCCCGAGATCGACGGCATCGTCGGCACGGGGGATTTCCATAACATTAACGATATCGTGGACGAGGCGCTGCGCGGGAAGAAACCGGTGCGTGTGGGGAATCCAGTCTTTAATTACGAGCAAATACTGCCTCGCAAAGTATCGACGCCTCGGTATACGACCTATGTGAAAATAGCGGAAGGCTGCGATAACAACTGCACGTTCTGCAGCATTCCGATTATGCGCGGCAAATTCCGCAGCCGCTCGATCGAGTCGATCGTCGCCGAAGTGGAGCAGTTGGCGCAGCAGGGAGTGAAAGAAGTTAGCTTGATCGCGCAAGATTCGACCAATTACGGTACGGACTTGTACGATCAGTTTATGTTGCCGACGCTGCTGAACCGTGTCAGCGAAGTGCCGGGCATCGAATGGGTTCGTCTGCATTACGCTTATCCCGGTTTTTTCACCGACGAATTGATCGATGTGATGGCTTCCAATCCGAAAATTTGCAAATATATCGATATGCCGCTGCAGCATAGCGAGGACACGATTCTGAAACGGATGCGCAGACCGGGCAGACAGCGCGACGCGCGGGAATTGATTGCGAAAATCCGCGCCAAAATTCCGAACGTTGCGCTGCGGACGTCCATTATTGTCGGTTTTCCGGGTGAAACGGAAGAAGACTTTACCAATTTAAGCGCCTTTATTCGCGAAATGAAATTTGACAGACTCGGCGTGTTTACATATTCGTTTGAAGAAGGTACGCCGGCGACGCGCTTGCCGGATCAAGTGCCGGACGATGTGAAGGAATGGCGCGCGAATACGCTTATGGAAATCCAGCGCGAGGTATCGAAGCATCATAGCGCCAAACATATCGGCCAAGTATTGGATGTGCTTGTGGAGCGCTACGACGGACGCAACGACGTATATATCGGACGGTCGCAATACGACGCGCCGGAAATCGACGGAGAGGTGTTTATTTCCAATTGCAAGGCCAACATCGGAGAAATCGCCAAAGTACGTATTACCCATGCGTTTGAGTTCGACTTGTCCGGGGAGGGTGTATCGTGAATCTGGCCAATAAAATTACGCTGGCCCGTATCTTTTTAGTACCGATTATGATGTTTTTTTTGCTGGTGAATTTCGATTTTTTTCCGGCAATCAACATTGAATCCTTCCATATCACGTACAACCAGATCATTGCGGCGTTAATTTTCATTGTGGCCGCAAGCACGGACGGGTTGGACGGGTATATCGCGCGCAAGGGGAAGATGGTTACGAATTTGGGCAAGCTGCTCGATCCGCTCGCCGACAAACTGCTCATCGCCGCAGTGCTCATATCGCTCGTTGAAATGGGCAAATGCGACGCATGGATCGCGATCGTGATCATTAGCCGCGAATTTGCGATCACCGGCCTGCGCCAGGTGGCGCTGCTCGAAGGCAAAGTCGTTGCGGCCAGCAAATGGGGCAAATGGAAAACCGGGGTGCAGATTACGGCGATTATCGCCATGCTGCTCAACAATTTTCCGTTTACGTTTATCGGTTTCCGTTTCGACTTGGTAGCGATTTGGGCCGCGGCGATCATCACGGTATATTCCGGGATCGATTATTTCGTGAAAAATAAAAATGTGATCAATTACTCTCAATGAGATGAGCGACATTGGCTGCTTTATTCGGATTTTCGTCCTTTCGGGGATAGGATCTGAATGAGGCGGCTCTTTTTTGCCATGATGGAGCGTCGAAAACGATATTTGAAGGGGGAAACGGCCATGAAAGCCGAAATTGTTGCGGTAGGAACCGAACTGCTGCTCGGACAAATCGTCAATACGAACGCGCAATTTTTATCGCGGGAACTGGCGGCGCTAGGAATCGACGTATATTACCAGACGGTGGTGGGCGATAATCTGCAGAGACTGCGGCAGGCGATTGAAATAGCGCGGGAGCGTGCCGATCTCGTATTGTTTACCGGGGGGATCGGCCCAACGCAAGACGATTTGACCAAGGATGCGCTGGCTTCATATTTGGGGCGAACGCTGCATATTCACGCCCCTTCGATGGACAAAATCGAGCGGATGTTCCTCTCGCGCGGCGCGCATATGGTGGAAAGCAACCGCAGGCAGGCGCTCATGATCGACGGCAGCGATCCGCTGCCCAACGAAACCGGTCTCGCCGTCGGCAATGCGCTGATCCATGACGGAACGGCTTATATGCTGCTGCCGGGACCGCCGAAGGAAATGAAGCCGATGTTTGAGCATGAGGGCAAGCGCTGGCTGCAACAACGGTTGTTGACGAATGAAATGCCGTTGTTCTCGCGCATGCTGAAATTTGCCGGCATCGGCGAATCGTCCTTGGAAGCGAAGCTGATCGATTTGATCGAAGGGCAGTCGGATACGACGATCGCCCCGTACGCCCAGGAAGGCGAAGTGACGATACGTCTGTCGACGAAAGCCCGGACCGAAGAGGAGGCATCGGCGAAGCTGGACGTATTGGAGACGGAAATTCGCGGGCGGCTGGGAGCGCATCTGTATGCCGCCGAGAACGTCGCGATCGAGCAAGTGATCGTCGAGCGCATGAGCGCCAAAGGCTGGACGCTGTCGGCGGCGGAAAGCTGCACCGGCGGATTGCTGTCCGAGATGATTACGGCTATACCGGGAAGCTCGCGCATGTTTGCCGGCGGCATTGTTTGCTATTCCAATGCGCTGAAGGAGCAGCTTCTGAACGTGCCGCATGCGATGCTCGAAGGCGAGACGGCGCCGGGAGCGGTGAGCGCCGAAACGGCGCAAACGATGGCCGAGCAGATGCGGACGATTGCGGATACCGATCTCGCCGTTGCCATTACGGGCGTCGCCGGCCCCGGCGCTTCCGAGCGGAAACCGGTCGGTCTCGTCTACATCGCTATCGCGCAGAAGGGGGAGCCGACGCAAGTCGAGAAGCTGCAGCTTTCCGGCGGGCGCGAAATGATCCGGCTGCGCACGGTGAAGACGGTGCTGTACCATCTGTGGCGCCGGTTGAATTGAAGCTGCTTATCGGGTTCGCGCTATGTGTTAGCTTAGCGCACCTCGTTGGATTTTATCCAATAGATTGCGATCTGTTGAAGGGGAAACGAGTCGGCTGCTGGAATTAATCCAATATTTTCGGAGGAAATCGGCAATATTTCACGTTTTGCTTTGAAATGGCTGGATGTTTTCCAATAGAGATGGATAAGAAACGGGATATGGCCTTGTTCTATTGCATAAAATCCAATGGGGTTTGTTAGCGGCAACGCTTTGAAATGGGAATGTCGGTTAAGAAGAAGCATGCTTGCGGTATCTGGTTCGTTCTAGTGTCATGTACTGCGGCAAGAACTGTGTTATTCAGCAGTGCGATCACGCCACTTTGGCGAAACGGCGGCCTGCATGAGCGCTATACTGGCTATTGCCATATCGGGCCGGTTAAAGTATAATATAGACAAGTTAACGGAAGAACCGTAGCGAGGACCCATCCTTTGCTGCGGTTTTTTTGCGGCCAATGAACGCGCATGTCGAGAAAAAAACGAATGTATGTTCGAAAAAATACTTGGCAAAGGGTGAAAAACAAGGTATCATAAAACTATAAATCAAGAAGGAAGTGAGTTCATTGTCAGATCGTCGCGCTGCACTTGAAATGGCATTACGTAATATCGAGAAACAATTCGGAAAAGGCTCGATCATGAAGCTGGGCGAATCCACACATATGCAGGTTGAAATCGTGCCGAGCGGATCGCTCGCGCTGGATATCGCGCTAGGAATCGGCGGATTGCCGCGGGGACGGATCGTCGAAGTGTACGGACCGGAATCGTCCGGTAAAACGACCGTCGCGCTGCATGCGATCGCCGAAGTGCAAAAGATCGGCGGACAAGCCGCCTTTATCGATGCGGAGCACGCGCTCGACCCGTTATACGCCAGCAAACTCGGCGTCAACATCGACGAATTGCTGCTATCCCAACCGGATACGGGAGAGCAAGCTTTGGAAATTGCGGAGGCGTTAGTGCGCAGCGGGGCGGTTGACATTATCGTCATCGACTCGGTTGCGGCATTGGTGCCGAAAGCGGAAATCGAAGGAGAGATGGGCGATTCGCATGTCGGATTGCAGGCAAGGCTCATGTCGCAGGCGCTGCGCAAGCTGTCCGGCGCGATCAGCAAATCGAAGACGATCGCGATCTTCATTAACCAACTTCGCGAGAAGGTAGGCGTCATGTTCGGCAATCCGGAGACGACGCCGGGCGGACGAGCTTTGAAATTTTATTCGACGGTTCGTTTGGACGTCAGACGCGTCGAGACGATCAAGCAAGGCAACGACATGGTCGGCAACCGTACCCGCATTAAGGTCGTCAAGAATAAAGTCGCGCCGCCGTTCAAACAGGCGGATATCGATATTATGTACGGCGAAGGGATATCCAAGGAAGGCAGCATTATCGATATCGGAACGGAGATGGATATCGTCAACAAGAGCGGCGCATGGTATTCGTACGAGAACGAGCGGCTTGGGCAAGGCCGGGAGAATGCGAAGCAATTTCTGAAAGATCATCCGGAAATCGCGCTCGTCATCGAGAACAAAATCCGCGAAGCGAGCAATTTGGCGGCCGCTGCCGTGTCAAGCGCGCCGGCTTCGTTGGATGACGAAGAGGAAGAATTTGAATTGGAAGCGGAATAACCATTGCGGAAAAGCCTTTACATGCGAATAAAGCGGTAAAGGTTTTTCTTTTTTAGGCGGTCTATAGGAGGGAGAACGATTGGAACAAAACGAACGGCCAGAGGCCGCATCGAACGGACCGGACCGGGAAAGAACGATTACGGCGGTGGAACGGGACGCAAAGCAATCCCGCCGTTATATTATATATGCGGACGGAGAGCCTATACTCAACGTGCATGAAGATATTATGGTCAAGTACAGGCTGTTAAAAGGCGCCGTATTGTTCGAGGAAGACATTCGCGCCATCGTGCGCGCCGACGAATTGCAGCAGGCATATGTGCAGGCGCTCCGTTACCTGGAGCGGAAACCTCGGACGAGCAAAGAGATTGCGGTCAGGCTGACGCAAAAAGGGTTTGAAGCAGAGTTGATCGAGCAAGTCATCCGCCGCTTGGAGGACGAACGTTTCGTGGACGATGCGCTCTATGCCGAGCAATGGACGAAGCAGCGCGTTTACGGGCATAAGAAAGGGCGGATTTGGGTAAAACATGAATTGCAGCAGAAGGGCGTTTCCAAGGAAGAAATCGCGCAAGCGATCGAACAACTCGAGCCGGAGCGCGAGTTGGAGAGCGCCATTCAGGCCGGGCTGAAGAAATGGCGCCAAACGAAAGGGAGCGTGAAGGAACGCAAGCAGAAAACGGCTGCGTATTTACTGCGCCGCGGTTATCCCGGAGAACTGGCGTATCGCGCGATACGGACGATTGCCTGGCAGGAGCCGGCCGATCCGGAGGGCGTTGTCGGGGATGAAGGGGACGACGATGATATCCCGTTTGGCGATTAAATTATTTAATAATTAACGACATGAAATAAATGAATCCCGAATTCGTCCGCGGTCGAAGAGAACGATTGCACGCCCGGGCGATAAACTGATTCAATTGCTTGACAATTTCTTTTTATAAATAATACAATGAGAATGTATAATTTTAATCAGGGTCAGTTTTTCCTTCCAAAAAATTGATTCCATTTGATTTATTTCGCCAATCATTGACTTGCTTGATCTCACCTTTGTGGGATTCGCGCGAGAAGCGCTGACAGCGCGATCTAGTGTGCATCTTAAACGATGAATATGTAAGTGAAACGGATGAAAACCGAAAATAGCCCAAGCAATGCCTTGGAGAATCAACGAGGAGGTGAACAAGATGGAAAACATCTGGATCTCGATCGTTCTCGTTGTAGCCGCATTAATCTTTGGGTTTGGGATTGGTTATTTTATTCGCAAGTCTCTTGCTGAAGCTAAAATTTCTAGTGCAGAACACGCCGCCGCGCAAATCGTGGAAAACTCCAAGAAAGAAGCGGAAGCACTGAAGAAAGAAACGGTCCTGGAAGCAAAAGACGAAGTTCATAAGCTACGGGCCGAAGCTGAAAAAGACATTCGTGAGCGTCGAAATGAAATTCAACGTCAAGAAAGACGATTGTTGCAAAAAGAGGAATCGCTGGATAAAAAAATAGAATCGCTGGAACGTAAAGAAGAACAAGTGGCGAACAAGGAGAAGCGTATCGAGGAAACGCAAGAACAGATAGATTTGCTCTATAAAAATCAAATTGCCGAGTTGGAGCGCATATCCAATTTATCGATGGAAGACGCGCGTACGATCATATTAACGAACGTCGAGCAGGAAGTCAGACACGAAACGGCACAGATGATTAAAGAAATCGAGCAGCAAGCGAAGGAAGAAGCGGACAAAAAGTCGCGCGAAATCATTACGCTTGCGATCCAACGTTGTGCGGCGGATCATGTGGCGGAAACGACCGTCTCGGTCGTTACGCTGCCGAACGAGGAAATGAAAGGCCGCATTATCGGACGCGAAGGACGCAACATCCGCGCGCTCGAAACGTTGACCGGCATCGATTTAATTATCGACGATACGCCGGAAGCGGTTATTTTATCCGGCTTCGACCCGATTCGTCGGGAAATTGCGCGCACATCGCTCGAGAAATTGGTAGCGGACGGAAGAATTCATCCCGCCCGTATCGAGGAAATGGTCGAGAAGTCGCGTAAAGAAGTGGATGAACGCATTCGTGAATACGGAGAACAGGCGACGTTCGAGGTTGGCGTGCATGGTCTGCATCCCGATTTGATTAAAATTCTCGGCCGATTGAAATTTCGGACGAGCTATGGTCAGAATGTTCTTAAGCACTCCATGGAGGTCGCGTATCTTGCAGGGTTGATGGCCGGAGAACTTGGCGAAGATGTTACATTGGCGAGACGTGCCGGGCTTTTGCACGACATCGGTAAAGCGCTGGATCATGAAGTGGAAGGGTCTCATGTCGAAATCGGCGTAGAGTTAGCGAAGAAATATAAGGAACATCCGGTCGTTATTAACAGTATCGCTTCCCATCATGGGGACTGCGAAGCGACTTCCGTCATTGCGATGCTCGTCGGCGCGGCGGACGCCTTATCGGCAGCCAGACCGGGAGCGCGCAGAGAAACGCTGGAAACGTATATTAAACGTCTGGAGAAGTTGGAGGAAATTTCCGAATCTTTCGAAGGCGTCGAGAAATCGTATGCAATTCAAGCGGGGCGCGAAGTGCGCGTCATGGTACAGCCCGATAAGATCGACGATACCGAAGCGTTCCGTCTGGCTCGCGATATTACGAAAACGATCGAGAACGAGCTGGATTATCCGGGACATATTAAAGTCACGGTTATCCGCGAAACGCGCGCGGTTGAATACGCTAAATAATGAACACAATGAAAAGTGGCTCCCGTTTTCGGGCCACTTTTCACTTGTATAGCAACGGTTTTGGAAGCGAGTTGTAAGGAGGAGAATCCCATTAAGATTTTATTCATCGGAGATATCGTCGGCAATATAGGAAGAAAAGCGTTGAAGCAGACGCTGCCGATGCTGAAGGAAAAGCACCAGCCGCACTTCATTATCGCAAACGGCGAAAATGCGGCCGGAGGTAAAGGGTTGACGGCCGCGGTCGCGAAAGAGTTTTTCGAACAAGGAGTTCATGGGCTGACGATGGGCAATCACACCTGGGCGAATAAAGAAATATTCGATTTTATCGACGACGAGCCGCGCATCGTAAGACCCGCCAATTTCCCGCCCGGCACGCCGGGGCAAGGAGTTACGGTCGTGAAAGGGAACGGGGCGGAACTGCTTCTCGTCAATTTGCAAGGCAGAACGTTCATGTCGTCGATCGATTGCCCGTTTCGCAAAGCAGATGACATATTGAATCAATACGGCAAAAAACATAAATTTATATTTGTCGATTTCCATGCGGAAGCGACTTCCGAGAAAATTGCCATGGGATGGCATTTGGACGGTCGGGTCTCGGTTGTCGTCGGAACGCATACGCATGTTCAGACGAACGACGAGACGATATTGCCCGAGCAAACGGCTTATATAACCGATGTAGGCATGGTCGGCCCGAAAGAAGGGGTGCTCGGAACCGATCGGGAAGCCGTACTGCGGAAGTTCAAAACGCAACTTCCCGTCCGCTTTAGCGTCGCGGAAGGAAAATGGCATTTCCACGCCGTTATCGTGGAATTGGACGATCATACGGGCAAGGCGAAGCGTATTGACAAAATACGGATCGTTGAGGACGAATGGATCATGAGCTAATATATAAGCGAAAAAGAAGGAATTTTTTTGCCTCTCTCGAATATGTTTTAATAGTGGAATCAATCCATCATTCCCGAGGAGGTTCTTTTCATGGAAGTATTAAAAGTTTCAGCAAAATCCAATCCAAACTCCGTTGCCGGTGCGCTGGCAGGTGTGTTACGCGAACGTGGAGCCGCTGAATTGCAAGCGATCGGCGCCGGCGCATTGAATCAAGCGATTAAAGCAGTAGCGATTGCCAGAGGATTCGTAGCGCCGAGTGGAGTTGATTTGATTTGCATTCCTGCTTTTACGGATATTGTGATTGATGGGGAAGATCGTACCGCTATTAAATTAATCGTAGAACCTAGATAATGATTCATGGATTGATATCCGCCTGTTTACCGCGTCATGACGATGTGTAGACAGGTTTTTTTGCGTGGACAATAAGAAATGGGACGAGGTGTGACGGATGGATAAAGGCGTCATCGATTTTCACTGCGACGTACTGAGCAAAATGCTGTTCGATCCGGCGATCCGCTTTGAAGAAGATGAGAAGCTGGATGTATCGCTGGCCAAACTGATACAGGGCGGCGTCGGAGCGCAATGCTTTGCTGTCTATTTATCGGAGCGGCTCGGCCCGCCGCGGTTCGATGATATACTCCGCAGCATCGATCTGTTTCGCCGCCGAATTGTCGCTAACCCGGCCATGAAATGGATCCGTTCGCAAGAGGATTGGATCGAATGGGAACAAGAGGCCTCTAGCGGCAATAAGCGTATCGGGGCGCTGCTCTCGCTTGAGGGGGCGGACGGGCTCGAGGCGGATCTGACGAAGCTGCGAATATGCAGCTATTTAGGCGTGCGCTTCCTCGGGATTACATGGAACTACGCCAACTGGGCCGCGGACGGAGTGCAGGAAGCGCGCAAGGGCGGATTCACGGCAAAAGGGAGACGGCTAGTTCAGGAATGCAACCGTTTAGGCATGCTGATGGACGTATCGCATTTGACGGAACGCGGTTTTTGGCAACTGGCCGAATGGGCGGAAAAACCGTTCATCGCTTCGCATTCCAACGCCTATGCCGTATGCCCTCATCCCCGCAATTTGCGTGACGAGCAAATTAAGCATATCATTGGGATGGACGGAAGAATCGGCATTACGTTCGTTCCCTCCTTCGTTGCCGCGGGCAAGCGGGCGGCCGTCGACGATATTTTGCGTCATATCGACCATGTGTGCGCGCTCGGCGGCGAACGTCATATCATGTTCGGCTCCGACTTTGACGGTATCGAGGAATGGGTGGAAGGGTTGGAACATGCTGGCAAATACGCACAATTAAGAGATTCACTCTCGCGGCATTACCGTCAGGAACTGGTCGAACGGTTTTTGCACGGCAATGCTTCCGCATATCTGAAAGCGTATCTACCAAGCCGGAACGAAGATTGAAAGATTCGATCTCAAGTTGATATCAATTCAATCGAAAAGTGCTATCTTTATTTCCAGAGAAAACGCTTGCTTTTTCCATCCCTTAGTCATAAAATTTATTTGACTCACTGAAAAGATTTTTTTAATGTATAATCTTATCATTTTTTGACGCTTTTCAACATGACGTTAGTCACATTTAAAGGAGATGGGCAATCTTGGTTAATCAATTGTCATGGAAGATCGGGGGACAACAAGGGGAAGGCGTAGAAAGTACGGACCGTATTTTCTCCACCGCGTTAAACCGTCTAGGTTATTATCTTTACGGATACCGTCATTTCTCTTCCCGGATTAAAGGCGGACATACGAACAATAAAATCAGAATCAGCACGAAACCGATTCGTGCCATTTCGGACGATTTGGATATATTGGTCGCATTCGACCAAGAGAGCATCGATTTGAACGCGCATGAATTGCGCAGCGGCGGCGTTGTCGTTGCCGATGCCAAATTCGGACCGACGCTTCCGGAAGGGATCGACGCCAAGTTGTTCGCGGTTCCGATTACGGCGATCGCCGATGAGCTTGGAACGTCGTTGATGAAAAACATGGTCGCGTCCGGCGCATCCTGGGCGTTGCTCGGATTGCCGCTAGACGTTTTCAATAAAGCCGTATCCGAAGAATTCGGACGGAAAGGCGCAGCTGTCGTTGAAAAAAATATCGAAGCGGTAAAGCGGGGCGCAGAGTACGTATTGGAACTTGCTGGCGGTCCGCTGGAGGACTTGCGTTTGGAAGAAGCCGACGGCAGGCAGAAATTGTTTATGATCGGAAACGACGCGATCGGCCTCGGCGCGCTTGCCGCAGGCTGTCGATTTATGTCCGCGTATCCGATTACGCCGGCTTCGGAAATTATGGAATATTTAATTAAGCAATTGCCGAAATTCGGCGGTACGGTCATCCAAACGGAAGACGAAATCGCGGCGGTTACGATGGCGATCGGAGCCAACTACGGCGGAGCCAGAACGATGACGGCTTCGGCAGGACCCGGACTTTCGCTGATGATGGAAGCGATCGGCCTGGCGGGCATGACGGAAACGCCGGTCGTTATCGTCGATACGCAGCGCGGAGGTCCGAGCACGGGCTTGCCGACGAAACAGGAACAAAGCGATATTAACGCCATGATCTACGGCACGCACGGAGAAATTCCGAAAATCGTGCTCGCGCCGAGTTCCATTGAAGAATGCTTCTACGACATGATCGAAGCGTTCAATCTGGCAGAAATTTATCAATGTCCGGTTATCGTCCTGACAGACTTGCAATTGTCATTGGGCAAGCAGTCTTGCGAACAGTTGGATTACAATAGAATTACGATTGACCGCGGCAATCTGGTTCGCGATTTGCCGGAGCTCGAAGCGAATCAGTTGTTCAAACGCTACGAGTTTACGGAAAGCGGCATTTCGCCTCGCGTCCTTCCGGGCGACAAAAACGGCCTTCACCACGTAACGGGCGTCGAACACGACGAAACGGGCCGTCCGTCGGAAAATGCGGTGAACCGCAAGAAAATGATGGATAAGAGATTGCGCAAAATTAAGGACATCAAGGTAAGCAATCCGATTCATGCGGATGCGCCGCACGAAGAGGCCGATCTGTTGATCGTCAGCATGAGTTCGACGGGCGGCACGGTTGACGAAGCGAGAAAACGTCTTGAGGCCGACGGCATCAAGACGAATCACGTAACGGTTCGCTTGCTCTATCCGTTCCCGACAGAATTGTTCGCGCCGTACGCCGAGAAAGCGAAACGAGTCGTCGTATTGGAGAATAACGCGACAGGCCAACTTGCTTCCCAAATTAAACTGAACGTAGGCTATGCCGATAAAATTCGCAATATTTTGAAATACGACGGCAATCCTTTCTTGCCTTCGGAAGTATACAAAGCGTGTAAGGAGTTGAACTAGAAATGGCTACTTTTAAAGAGTTCCGCAACAATGTGAAGCCAAACTGGTGTCCGGGATGCGGAGATTTCTCCGTACAAGCGTCGATTCAAAGAGCGGCTGCCAATGTCGGCTTGGAACCGGAACAACTCGCAATCGTATCCGGTATCGGATGCTCGGGCCGTATTTCGGGATATATCAATGCGTACGGCTTGCACGGCATTCACGGACGCGCTTTGCCGATCGCGCAAGGACTCAAAATTGCGAATCGGGATCTTACGGTTATCGCTTCCGGCGGTGACGGCGACGGGTTCGCAATCGGGATGGGCCATACCGTTCATGCGATTCGCCGTAATATTAACATTACGTACATCGTCATGGACAACCAAATTTACGGTTTGACCAAAGGGCAAACTTCGCCGCGCAGCGCAACGGGCTTCAAAACGAAAAGCACGCCGGAAGGCTCGATCGAGACGACGTTGTCGCCGCTTGAGATCGCATTGTCCGCAGGCGCTACTTTCGTCGCTCAATCGTTCTCCAGCGATTTGAAGCAATTGACTTCGTTGATCGAAGAGGGCATCAAGCATGAAGGCTTCTCGCTCATCAATGTATTCAGCCCTTGCGTCACATTTAATAAAATCAACACATACGACTGGTTCAAAGAAAACATCATCAACTTGGAGACGATGCCGGATTACGATCCGACGAACCGGGGTCAAGCGATGACGAAAATTATGGAAACCGGCGGCATGTTGACCGGATTGATCTACCAAGACAAAACGAAAAAATCGTATGAAGACTTGATCCCTGGCTTTAAACAAGAAGGCTTGGCGAACCAAGACATTAAGTTAACGGAAGAACAATTTGACAAACTTGTTGCAGAATTTAAATAACTATGCAAAAAGACGTGCGAATGTATCGTACGTCTTTTGCATTTTTGCCGTAAAGTAGTATAATAATGGTTGTTTGACCGGATAGAGAGAATTTTAAAAAACGAGAGGTGGAGAGGAAATGCGTAAAACAGTACCTGTCGGCGTTTCCGCACGTCATATTCATGTCACGCAAGAACATATCGAAATATTGTTCGGCAAAGGATATCAGCTTACGGAGTTGAAGCCGCTGTCCCAACCGGGCCAATTTGCGGCAAATGAAACGGTTGAAGTGATCGGACCGAAAGGATCGTTCGGCAAAGTTCGAATATTGGGACCTGCGCGTCCGGCAACGCAATTGGAAATATCCCGTACGGACGCGTTCGCGCTCGGCATTCCGGCGCCGGTGCGCGAGTCGGGCAATATTGCAGGCACACCGGGAATGAAAATTAAGGGGCCTGCCGGCGAAGTGGAGACGGATCAAGGCGTTATCGTTGCGGCGCGCCATATCCATTTCCATACGTCCGATGCGGAGAAATGGGGCATTAAAGATAAACAAATGCTCAAAGTACGGCTTGGCGGCGAACGCGGTCTTGTATTGGAAAACGTCATCGCGCGCGTATCCGATCAATTTGCGTTGGACATGCATATCGATACGGACGAAGCGAACGCGGCCGGCGCGAAAACCGGCGATACGGCCGAAATTATCGATTAAACGAATAGGGTTCGATTAGCGATCGATGGGAAAGCAGAGGAACGGTTATCGAGTGATCCGGATTCCTCTGCTTTTCTTGTTTAGGCCGAGAAAAAATGTTATAATTTGATGTAATGCTTTTTTTCAAATATTATTCATTTCATATACGAGTAACGCATCGGTTAGAAAGGAAGTGAACCGTTTATGGCGAAGGAAACGAAAGATTATGCCAAATACTTTGATTTTTCGAACGCCAAAGTGTTATCTGAGGATGAAAACGGCAAAAAAATTCGCATTAACGGTCGGGAAATTCAGATCAAAAGTGAGCCGAACCAAAGGCAAGGGAAGCAGCGCGGTAAGGAAGACATTCAAGTGCACTACGATACGGCCGTACCGGACGAGCTTCGGACCCTCGGCAACGGCAAATATTATTTGATTTATACGTACGGCTGCCAGATGAACGAGCATGATACGGAGACGATGAAAGGCATGCTCGAGCAGATGGGGTATCAAAGTACGGAAGACCGCAAACAAGCGGATATTATTTTGCTCAATACTTGCGCGATTCGCGAGAACGCCGAAGATAAAGTGTTTGGCGAATTGGGCCATTTAAAAGGGCTCAAGACGGAAAAACCCGATTTGATTCTCGGGGTATGCGGATGCATGTCGCAGGAGGAAGCGGTCGTGAACCGCATATTGTCCAAGCACGGATTCGTCGACATGATCTTCGGAACCCATAACATCCACCGCTTGCCGCATCTGGTGAAAGAAGCGCTGTTCAGCAAAGAGATGGTCGTGGAAGTTTGGTCCAAAGAAGGGGACATCATTGAGAACTTGCCCAAGAAACGCGAAGGAATGCGCGCTTGGGTCAACATTATGTACGGATGCGACAAATTTTGCACATATTGCATCGTTCCTTACACGCGAGGCAAGGAAAGAAGCCGCCGTCCCGAAGACGTGATTGCGGAAGTACGGGAACTCGCCAGACAAGGCTTTAAAGAAATTACGCTGCTCGGCCAGAACGTGAACGCCTACGGCAAAGATTTCACCGATATCGAATACCGCTTCGGCGATTTGATGGACGATATCCGTAAAATCGATATTCCGCGCGTCCGCTTTACGACATCGCATCCGCGCGATTTCGACGATCATCTGATCGAAGTGCTGGCCAAGCGCGGCAATCTGGTAGAGCATATCCATTTGCCGGTGCAATCGGGAAATTCGCAAGTTTTGAAAAAAATGAGCCGCAAATATTCGCGCGAACATTATTTGGAGCTTGTCCGCAAAATTAAAACGGCGATTCCCGACGTCGTATTAACGACAGACATCATCGTCGGCTTCCCGGGAGAAACGGACGAGCAGTTCGAAGATACGTTGTCGCTCGTTCGCGAAGTCGGATACGATTCGGCCTTTACGTTCATCTATTCGCCGCGCGCGGGTACGCCTGCGGCTGTCATGGAAGATAACGTACCGATGGAAGTCAAGAAAGAACGGCTGCAGCGTTTGAATGAAGCGATTAACGAGTACAGCCGCCAAAGCAATGAGAAATTGCGCGGGCAAATCGTCGAAGTGCTGGTCGAAGGCGAAAGCAAAAATAACGCAAACATGCTGTCAGGCCGCACACGTACGAATAAACTCGTTCATTTTGCCGGTTCCAAAGATTTGATCGGATCGTTCGTGCATGTGAAAATAACCGATCCGTACACATGGTTTACGAAAGGCGAGCTGGTCGCCGAACCGGCCGCAGCTCAAGCATAATCAAGATTCGTACATCCTATTAAGATAGAAAAAATGACTTGAAATGGGGGAGTTTGGGAATGGAGCAGCACGAACACAATCACGACCACGGACACAGCAACATACCGAAATTCAATTCGCGCGATCTGATCGTACGTGAAGATATTATGGCCAAAGCGAAAGAATTGGCGGAATTGATCTACACTTCCGAAGAAGTGCAGCATTATCAAAAAGCGGAACAGAAGATCAGCAACAACGAACGCATTCAAACGTTGATCGCGTCGATGAAGAAAAAGCAAAAAGAAATCGTCGCGTTCGAAAAGTTCCAAAATGCAAGCATGGTTGCGAAAATCGAGAAGGAAATCGAGCAATTGCAAGACGAATTGGACGGTATTCCGATTGTGGCCGAGTTCCAACAAAGCCAAAGCGATATCAACTATTTGCTCCAATTGATCGTATCCGTCATTAGCGATACCGTTTCCGCGAAAATCAACGTTGAATCGGGTGCCGTTGCGGCATCGTCCGATTGCAGCGATTAATTTACGGATCCATACCCTGCGCCCAAGGCGACAGGGTATTTTTTTGTCAATTTTGGACGAACGATACTTTTTCCAATGATTTCCGTATATATTAATATATCTCGAGAGAGGGGGTAAAAGAGACCGAATGGAACTTTGGGTAGTTTGGCTCATTGTCGCGGGCATCTTATTCGTCTTCGAAATGATGACGTTGACGTTTTACCTGCTTTGGTTAGGGATAGGAGCGCTCGCGGCGCTGGCAGTCGCTTTGGTCGCGCCGGAGGACATATTGCTGCAAGTCGTCGCGGGTTGTTTGGTCGCGCTTGTGCTGACGGTTTTTTCGAAAGCGATTACGAAGAGAGTGAGATCGTCGAAAGGGTTCAAGGACGCCGTGGATGAAATGGTCGGCAAACAAGGCATCGTTATGGAGAACATCGATCCCGGTCAATATGGAATCGTTAAGGTCGGCGGGGATACGTGGAGCGCGACGTCGAAGCAAACGCTGAAGACCGGCGATCGCGTCTTTGTCGTGAAACGAGGCAATGCCATTTTGGAAGTTGAGAAACAGGGAGGCGATTGATATGCATTGGGCGATTATCGTTATTATTTTGCTTGTGGTCATCGTATTTGTTGCGCTCACGATCAAAATCGTGCCGCAACAACGGGTCGGAGTCGTCGAACGATTGGGCAAATATCATAGGCTGTTGACTCCGGGGTTGAATATTCTGATTCCGATCATCGATCAAGTGCGCGTCTATCACGACTTGCGCATTCAGCAGGCGAACGTGCCGCCGCAAACCGTCATTACGAAGGATAACGTTCAAGTGCAAATCGATACGATCATTTTCTATCAAGTGATCGGGCCGGAGCAAGCGACGTACGGCATATCCGATTACGTATATGGCGTGCGCAACATTACGACGGCGACGATGCGGCAAATTATCGGCAAATTGGAATTGGACGAAACATTGTCCGGCCGCGAGAAAATATCGACGGAAATTCGCATCGCGCTCGACGAAGCGACGGAAAAATGGGGAGTCCGTATCGAACGGGTGGAAGTCATCGATATTAAACCGCCGCTCGATATTCAGGAAGCGATGGATAAACAGATGAAAGCGGAACGGAACAAGCGCGCGATCGTGCTGGAGGCCGAGGCGGCGAAGCAAGATATGATTTTGCGGGCGGAAGGGGACAAACAGAGCAAGATTTTGAAGGCCGAAGGGGATAAAGAGGCGCGCATCCGCGAAGCGGAAGGTTTGCGCCAGGCTCAGGAATTGGAAGCGCTCGGGGAGGCGAAAGCGATTCAAGCGATTGCGGAAGCCGAGAAAAATCGGATCGAGCTGCTGCGCGCGGCCGGGCTGGACGAGAACGTGTTGGCGTACCGGTCGTTCGAGGCGTTGACGGAAATAGCGAAAGGGCCGGCGAATAAAGTGTTTATTCCCGCCAATACCGTGGAAACGCTTGGCAGCATCGGCGCAATCGGGGAATTGTTCAAAGCGGCCAAGGCGGAACCGTAAGGCGCGGTTGTTACCGCTTTGGAAGCGGTCTGGCGGTTAAAAAGATCATGTTGATTTCGTGGCAGGTGCGTTGGTTTCATTCCCTTTTGTCGATATCCCCTTCGTTCAGTTGAGCCGGTTTCTTGCTAACGGTGCGATCCTTAGCGAGCGGGATATCGACAAAGGGCGGGGAAAAGAGAATACCGCTGTATGCCTATGTGATTCAATTCACGAATTTCGGCATCGTTTCATATGCTATAGGAGACTTGGTTGGATTTTGTCTAAGTTTGTGATAAACTTCACTTAATATAGCTTGTCCGCTTGCAGGGGAAACGAGTTTCGTTCGATTCAGCACGTGATGCATCATAGCTTGCATTAACTTTGAAGGAGGGCGATCCGATGACGATGAAGACGCGATTTGAACAATTATTCGATCAACATGCGCTTGGACTTGCCGATATGGGGAAGATGAACGACGTATTTACGCTTGCCTCGCAGGAGAGGTTGCGGCCAGCCGCTGAGGATGAGCGGCGGATTTTGTTCGTTGCGATCGATATGCAGAACGATTTTATGGAGAACGGCGCGCTGCCGGTGCCGGGTTCGTTTCAAGACGCGGCGAACGCGGCTCGTTTTATATACCGCCATATGGATAAAATAACGAATATTGCAATTTCTTTGGATACCCATCAGCCGCAGCAAATTTTCCATCCGTGTTGGTGGACGGACGAGAGCGGCAATCATCCGGAGCCGTATACGATCATTAAGGCGGCCGATGTTGCGGGCGGCAAATGGATTGCGGCGGCGCATCCCGGCGAAAGCTTGGAGTATGTAACGGAACTGGAGGCGCGCAGCCGGAAAGATTTATGCATTTGGCCTTATCATTGTTTGGAGGGAACCGCCGGGGCGGCATTGGAAACCCAATTTGCCAAAGTCGTCTATTTTCATTCGATCGCCAGACGCTCGGAGACGCAGCGTATCGTCAAAGGATTGGATCCGTTAAGCGAAATGTACGGCATCATCAAGCCTGAATACGACCGGAAGGGCTCGTACAATAAAACATTTCTGGATCGCTTGCCGTCGTATGACAAAGTGATTGTCGCCGGCGAAGCGAAATCGCATTGCGTATTGGAGTCGGTACGTCAAATATTGGAGCATTACGGCGATCGGCGGGATGTAACGTCCAAAATCGTGTTGCTTGCGGATTGCATGAGTCCCATCCCGGGATTTGAACAAGCGACGGACGAGACATTTGCCTATTTTCAAGAAAAGTATGGAATTTATATTGTGAGCTCGACGGAATTAGAGTTATAAGTTAGCGGACAGGAATATGGAAGACACCAGGGAGATGTGAACATGAATACGGAATCGATGGCATTGCATACCGATAAATACCAGTTGAATATGATGTACGCTCATTGGATCAGCGGTACGCACAACGAGAGGGCGGTGTTCGAGGCTTATTTCCGCAAGCTGCCTTTCGGCAACGGTTATGCGGTGTTTGCAGGTTTGGAACGAATTATTCATTATATACGGGAATTGCGGTTTACCGAAGAAGATATCGCATATTTGGCCGAGCAAGAAGAACAGTACGATGCGGCGTTTCTCGAGGAATTGCGGCGCTTCCGTTTCACGGGGACGATTCATGCGGTGAAAGAAGGAACGCTCGTTTTTCCGAACGAGCCTTTGATTCGCGTGGAAGCTCGTATTTTCGAGGCGCAGTTGATCGAAACGGCACTCCTTAACTTTATGAATTTTCAGACGTTGATCGCCACGAAGGCGTCGCGTATTAAGCAGGTCGCAGGGAAGGATACGCTGCTCGAATTCGGGACGAGACGGGCGCAAGAAGCCGATGCGGCGGTATGGGGAGCCAGGGCGGCATATATCGCCGGATTCGATGCGACGTCCAATCTGCTTGCGGGACAGCGTTTCGGCATTCCAACGAAAGGAACGCATGCCCATTCGTGGGTGCAGAGCTTCGACAGCGAGCAGCAGGCATTCGAAATGTACGCCAAAGCGCTGCCGGATCTGGTCACGCTGCTGGTCGACACCTACGATACGTTGAAGAGCGGCGTACCGCACGCAATCGAGGTCGGGAAGCGGATGGAACGGTACGGCAAGCGAATGCAGGCCATCCGCTTGGACAGCGGAGACATTGCCTACTTATCGCAAAAATCGCGGGAAATGCTGGACGAAGCGGGCTTGACGTACGTCAAAATCGTAGCGACCAACGATTTGGACGAGCACACCATATTCAACTTAAAAGCGCAAGGCGCCAAAGTGGATACTTGGGGCGTCGGGACGCAGCTTATTACGGCTGCGGATCAGCCGGCTTTGGGCGGGGTATACAAAATCGTCGCCCGTATGGAGAACGGATCTTATTTGCCGACGATTAAAATTTCCGCCAACCCGGAAAAAGTGACGACCCCGGGCAAAAAAGACGTGTACCGGATCGTCGACGCGCAGCGGCACAAAGCGATTGCAGATTACGTCTGTTTGTCGGAGGAGGATGAAGTTCGCCGCGGGGCGAGAATTAAATTATTCGACCCCGTCCATCCGTTTCTATATCGTTATGCGGAAGAATATGACGCTATGCCATTGCTTACGCCGATCTTCGAGGAAGGCGAGCAAGTATACAAGTTGCCGTCGCTTGACGAAATTCGGCGCTACCATCAAACGCAGCTGGCGATGTTCTGGCCGGAATATTTGCGCAAGTTAAATCCGCATAAATACGCCGTCGATTTCAGCCAAAAGGCGTGGAATATGAAAATGGAATTAATCGAACAGTTTGTCGGAAAATAAGCGATTCCATTGCCAAGCGGAAAAGTAGTATGGTATTCTTCTCCTAGTGAAGGAGGGAATGGTAGTTTCAATGTCATATGCGAACGAATTGAGCAAGTTTTTCCGGGAACAAACGTTTATGCAACTGGTTACGAGAGGCGAAAACTTGCAGCCGGATACGGATGTCGCGATCGGGGGATACGTTTCCGCAAACGGGGAACGGGTGACCGTATATATCGACGCCGGCCGGTCTGAGGAAGTGCTCTCCAATTTGAACCGCAACGGGAAGGCTTCGCTGTTGCTCGCTCATGCCGGAACGCGTGAAACGGCGCAGGCGAACATTTTATATATTTCTTCGCGCCGATGCGCGGAATCGGATGTTATAACTCAATCAGACTATATCAAACGTATGAAGCCGTATTGGAGAGCTTATGAAAGACCGGGGGCGGGCGAACCGCTCGCGACGGTGGCCGTTACTTTTAAACCGGAGCAAATTTCCGGATTATCGAGCCGCTTATACGGCGCAATTTCCGCCAGCGCAGCCCGGAAGCTCGCCAAAACGGAAGTTCAATAAAAAAATTTCTTGCAAATGTTTCACATGGTGTGTTATGGTAATATTACTTTAATCAAAGGAGGTGCAGGCAGGATGTTGAACGTGAATGTTACTGATTTTTACAATCAAGCTCGCGTAATCATGCGTGGAATCGCATATGGTTTCCCTATGGACGCTACAGGTGTGCCTATTTTTGACTATACGTTTTTACACGCGAAAAGACTCCTGCCTCAGCCTTAACGGATCGATTGTTAGGTAAAGGGCCGCGGGATTTTCCCGCGGCTCTTTTTTTTGGTCTGAAAAGGATGCAGGGCGGGAAGCACTCATGCATAGAAATTGGAGGACCGAGACGATGATTGTAAATATTCAGCATGTGCAAAAGTATTTTGGCGCCGAAATGGTGCTTTCGGATATAACGTTTCAAATCGGCGAAGGGGAAAGAATCGGTATCATCGGACGAAACGGATCGGGAAAATCGACCGTCTTGAAACTCATTGCGGGCAATATAGCACCGGATCAAGGAGAAATATCCATACGAAAAGGAACGAAAATCGGCTATCTTTCGCAAACGAAAGAGGCTTTCCCCGGAGCAACCGTTTATGACGTGTTGTTGCAAGGATATAGTGAGCTCATGGAATGGCAGGCGAGAATGACAACGCTGGAAGCGATGATGGCCACTCAGCAATCTGCGGCGATGATGGAGAAATACTTGGAGGAGTATTCGGAACTGCAAGAGAAGTTCGACCGGCAGGGCGGCTATGAAATGGATGCCCGTATTCATCAAATCGCCAACGGCGTAGGCATACCCGACGAGCATTTCGCCAGATGCTACGCGACATTGTCGGGAGGAGAGAAAACGAAAATCGACTTGGCGTCGCTGCTGCTGGAACGGCCCGACTTGCTGCTGCTCGACGAACCGACGAATCATCTCGACCTGGCGGCGACGGAATGGCTGGAAGATCATCTCCGCAGTTATAAAGGGACTTCGGTTATCGTGTCTCACGACCGTTATTTTCTCGATCGGATTGTCGATAAGATCGTAGAAGTCGAGGACGGCGAGGCGATGACATACCATACCGATTATTCCGGTTATCAGCGGGAAAAACAGGAGATGCTGCTTCGGCAATTCCAAGAGTATAAGGATCAGCAGAAGCAAATCAAGCAGATGAAGGAAGCGATTCGCCGATACACGGAATGGGGCAACATCGGCGGCAATGAGAAGTTTTTCCGGCGCGCCGCGGCGATTCAGAAAGCGCTGGACCGGATGGATAAAGTGAAGCGGCCCGTCCTGGAGCGGAAAGCCGCCGATTTTGCGGCAGGCGCCACGCAACGATCGGGGAACGACGTCATCGTCCTTGACCATATCGGCAAATCGTTTGGCGAAACGGTATTGTTCCAAGGCGTGTCCGGGTTGATCGAATACGGAGACAAAGTCGCGCTGATCGGCGGCAACGGTACGGGGAAGAGTACGCTATTCCGCCTATTGCTCGGCGACGACCGTCCGGATGCAGGGGAGATCAAGCTGGGTACGAGGGTGAAGCCGGGCTATCTGGCTCAGGATGCCGCACCCGCGAGCGGAACGACGGTGCTGCAATATTTCCGCGATCAAATCGGGGTTGAGGAAGGAGAAGCGCGGCATTTGTTGGCCAAATATTTATTTTACGGCGCGGACGTATTCAAATCCGTCGCCGGATTGTCGGGAGGCGAGTGGACCCGGCTGCGGCTAGCCGTCGTCATGCATCACGCGCCGAATTTGCTGCTGCTCGACGAGCCGACGAATCATCTCGATATTCCTTCGCGCGAAGCGCTGGAAGACATGCTCGAGGAATTTTCCGGCACGTTGCTCGCCATCTCGCATGACCGTTATTTTATCAATCGGTTGGCTGGGAAAACATGGGAATTGCGCGATCGCCAATTGTTTCACTACGAAGGCAATTTTGAAGCCTATAAAGAAGAGACAGCGAAACGGCAAAGGAAAGAGGCGGAGACGAAAGGAGCGGCGGCGAAAAAAACGGCTTCCCGATCTAAACCGATCGATGCGCAGCGCCATCAAGCGCGCCTGCAAGAACGTGCGGAAGAGCGGATAGAACGATTGGAATCCCGGTCGCGCGAACTGGACGCGCTGCTGATGGACGAAAAAATCGGGACGGATTCGGAACGATTAACGGAACTGCTGGCGGAACGGGAACAGGTGCAGAGAGAGCTTGAAACGCTTTACGAGCAATGGTTTCAACTGCAAGCAACGGAAAAGGAGTAGAGATAAACATGTTTTCCATCTTATTTAAATTGAAATGGTTTTTCAAAGAAAACCGTTTAAGGTATACGGTGGCCGTCGTTTTATTGATTGCCGTCGGGGCGCTGGAAATGATTCCTCCCAAAATGTTGGGGACGGCGGTCGACCAAATCCAGCAAGGGACGTTTACCGAATTCGGGTTGACGCAATTTTTAATACTGTTCCTCGGCGTTATCGTTTTGATTTACGTTTTCGGATATATTTGGCATTATTTGCTGTTCGGCGGAGCGAATTTGGTTGAACGCATACTGCGTTCCCATTTTATGAGCCATTTGCTGAAGATGACGCCGACGTTCTACGAAAAAAATCGTACCGGCGACTTGATGGCCCGGGCGACGAACGATTTACGGGCCGTATCGTTGACGGCGGGTTTCGGGATATTGACGTTGGTCGATTCCAGCATCTATATGCTTACCATCTTGCTTACGATGGGATTTATGATCAGTTGGAAGCTGACGCTGGCGGCATTGCTGCCACTGCCCCTGATCGCGGTCGCCATGAAATATTACGGCAGGGTCATACACGAACGGTTCACGGTCGCTCAAGACGCCTTCGGCGATTTGAACGATCATGTGCTTGAGGCGATCTCGGGCGTGCGCGTCATCCGCGCTTACGTTCAGGAGGAAGCGGATCAGTCGCGGTTTCGGCGGCTGACGAACGACGTATTTCGCAAAAATATCGATGTAGCCAAGATCGATGCGCTGTTCGAACCGACGATCAAAATTTTGGTCGGCATCAGCTACATGATCGGACTCGGATATGGCGCATATCTTGTGTTTCAGACCAATATCACGCTCGGAGAGCTGATCACTTTCAACGTTTACCTGGGAATGCTCATTTGGCCGATGTTCGCCATCGGCGAATTGATCAATATTATGCAGCGCGGCAACGCGTCGCTCGATCGGGTCAATGAGACGTTGTCCTACGAACCCGACGTCAAGGACCATCCGCGGCCGCAAGCGGCGGCATCGCCGGAATCGATCCGCTTCCGCGATGTGACGTTCCGTTATCCTTCTTCGCAAACCGACAATTTGCGCAATGTTTCGATCACGATCCGGCGCGGGCAGACGCTTGGCATTGTCGGCAAAACCGGAAGCGGCAAAACGACGCTGATCAAACAGCTTCTGCGCGAATATCCGCTCGGTTCCGGAGAAATTGCCGTCGCCGGCATCCCGCTTGAACAAATCGCGGTTGAAGACGTCCATCGCTGGATCGGTTATGTGCCGCAAGAGCAAATCTTGTTCTCCCGCACGGTGCGCGAGAACATTCAATACGGCAAGCCGGGCGGCTCGGAAGAAGAAGTCCGGCATGCGCTCGAAGCGGCATCGTTCCTGCAGGACATTTCCACTCTGTCGCACGGGCTGGATACGATCGTCGGGGAAAAGGGCGTTTCGCTGTCAGGCGGACAAAAGCAGCGGGTGTCGATCGCGCGCGCCTTAATGGCTGATCCGGAAATCTTGCTGCTCGACGATGCAATGTCCGCGGTCGATGCGAAGACGGAAGCGAAAATTATCGCGAACATTCGGCGCGAACGCGCGGGGAAAACGACGTTCATTACGACGCATCGTCTCTCCGCCGTACAGCATGCGGACTGGATTATTGTCATGGATGACGGCCGCATTGCCGAACAAGGCACGCATGAGCAGCTGGTGCGGCAGGACGGGTGGTACAAAGAACAATACGAACGCCAGCAGCTCGAGGCAAACTTAACGGAAGGCGGGTGAGCCTAACATGAACGTAGGCAAAAAACTGTTTCAATACGCACTTATTTATAAAAAAACGTTTATTATCGCATTGCTAATGCTTGCCGTTGCGGTGGCGGCCGAGTTGATGGGACCTTTTATCGCGAAAACGATGATCGACAACCATGTCGTCGGGATCGAAAAACCGTGGGTAGAAGTACCGGCGGCGGGCAAAGGGACGGTTCGATACGACGATCGGCTGTTTGAACGAAGCGATCGCGTGCAAGGGGCGGCGGGGCAAGAGGTGCGCGTGCTGCAAGTCGGCAGAACGTTCGTTTTCGTCGACGGGCCGATAAGCTTTGACGGCGACCGCAAGCTGGACGGGACTCGATTGACGATTACGCAAGGCGACTTGACCGCAACGTACGAAGCGGCGCCGCTAGCGACGGCGGAACTGTTCCAATTCTACGAACCGGAAATCGGCGGTCTGCTCAAATTGGCGGGCATCTACATCGGGCTTATTTTGGTGGCCGCGGCATTCGAATACGGAAGAATTTATTTGCTGCAATCTTCGGCCAATCGCGTTATTCAGAAGATGAGGCAGGATGTGTACGGCCAAATCCATCGGCTGCCGATCGGATATTTCGATACGTTGCCGGCTGGCAAAGTCGTTTCCAGGGTAACGAACGATACGGAGGCCGTGAAAGATTTGTTTGTCACGGTGCTGGCCAACTTCTTCTCCGGCGCCGTATACATGATTGGCATATTCATCGCGTTGTTTCTGCTCGATGTCAGGCTCGCGGTCGTATGTTTGGCGGTCGTTCCGATTTTGGCGCTATGGATCGTCGTTTACCGCAAGTTTGCGACGAAATACAATCATGTGATCCGCGCGCGCCTGAGCGATATTAACGGGATGCTGAACGAGTCGATTCAAGGGATGCCGATCATTCGCGCGTTCCGCCGGCAACAGGAAACGAAGCGCGAGTTCGAGGATTTGAACGAAGATCATTTTAAATATCAGAACAAAATGTTGAACCTGAATTCGCTCACCTCGCATAACTTGGTGAACGTCATTCGGAACTTGTCGCTTGCCGCCGTCGTTTGGTACTTCGGCGGGGCGTCGTTCAGCGCCGCCGGCGCGATATCGTTCGGCGTGATCTATGCTTTCATCGACTATTTGGGCCGTTTGTTCCAGCCGATCGTCGGAATGGTCAATCAGCTGGCGCAGTTGGAGCAGGCGTTAGTCTCCGCGGAGCGGGTGTTTGAACTGATGGATATGCCGGGCACCGACGTGGCCGAAGGGAAGCTGCCCCGCTACAAAGGCGATGTTGCGTTTGACGACGTATCGTTTGCCTATAAGGAAGAAGAATACGTGCTGAAGCATATTTCGTTTGAAGCGAAGCAAGGGCAGACGGTGGCGCTAGTCGGTCATACCGGATCGGGCAAAAGCTCCATCATGAATTTGCTGTTCCGTTTCTACGATGCGCAGCAAGGGAAAATTACGATTGACGGGACAGATATAAGGCAAATTCCGAAACAATTGCTGCGTCAACATATGGGTATCGTGCTTCAAGATCCGTTTCTGTTCACAGGAACGATCGCGAGCAATGTCAGCCTGGACGATCCGTCGATCAGCCGCGAGCAAGTGGAGAAGGCGCTGCGCGATGTCGGTGCCGAGCGGGTATTCTCGAGCCTCAGGAAAGGATACGACGAGCCGGTCATTGAGAAAGGAAGCACGTTGTCCGCCGGACAGCGGCAAATTATATCGTTCGCCCGCGCGCTTGCGTTCAATCCGGCCATTCTTATTCTGGACGAAGCGACCGCCAATATCGATACGGAAACGGAAGCGATCATTCAATCGGCGCTAGACGTCGTTAAGAAAGGGCGCACGACGTTTATTATCGCGCACCGATTATCCACGATTCGCAGCGCCGATCTGATTCTCGTGCTCCATCGCGGGGAAATCGTCGAACAAGGGTCGCATGAATCGCTGATGAAGCTCCAGGGCAGATATTACCAGATGTATCAGCTGCAGCAAGGCGGCAAAGCCGAGACGGTTCCTTCCGCCGCCAATCCGTCGTTCGTTTGATGAGAGGAGATGGCTACAGATGACCGATAAAATTACATTTCTAGGAACGGGGGACTCCATGGGAGTCCCGCGCGTATATTGCGATTGCAGCGTCTGTACGGAAGCGAGAAACGGCGGGATCAACCGCCGTTTGCGTTCTTCTATTATGCTGCAGACGGGCGAAGGCATCATGTTGATCGATTGCGGCCCGGATTGGACGGCGCAGATGGAGAGACACAACTTGCGGACCGTACAGCATGTCCTCATTACGCATGCCCATTTCGACCATATTGCCGGTCTGCCCGAATGGGCGGACGCATGCCGCTGGCTTTCGACCCATGGAAACGTTTATGCGCCGCAAGACGTACTGACTACCATTCGCGGTCAATTTCCTTGGTTGGAAAGCCATTTCCGCTATTACGACATTGCGGACGGATTCGCTTTCGGCGGCTGGCATATCGAGCCGCGCCTTATGTGTCACGGCAAAAACGGCAGCTCTTACGCATACCGGCTGACGAAACATTCGTACCGCTGGGCGTACTGCCCGGATACGATCGATTGGAACGAGCGGGATAAGGCGTATTTTAAAGATTTGCAATTGTTGATTCTAGGAACGAATTTTTACAAGGAAGAAGCGGAACGCCGCACCCGCTCGGTATACGACATGGTGGAAGCGATGGAGCTCGTTTCGGACATTAAGCCGGAGCGGGTCGTGTTTACTCATATGTCGCACGGCGTCGATTTGCGGGAGCGATACGCTTTGGCCCCCCTAATACAACTCGCAAGAACGGGGTTGGAAATCGAACTGCCTTCATTTACGTGAAATCGTAAAAATTGGGAATGCTACTTTACAGAATCGTCTTTCTGTAAAGGGGTTACATATCATGAAAAACCGCAAGCGAAGACGCCTTCGCTTCATCATTTTGTCGCTTGGAATCGCGCTGATCGGCGGAGGAATTGCCGCAGTATTCGCCTTCCAACCGGAATACGCCTATATGCCGAAAGCCGATAACGTATTGAATCCTGCGGCCATTACGGCAAAGAGCCGGACGGATCAAGACGTGCGCGTCTACGACGTTTGGGGGAAAACGGTGAAGACGAACGGGACGGTCCAGGCGCAAGCGAGTGCGGACGGGAAGAACGAATTGTCCCCCGGGCAAGGTGCGGTCGAGATTAACGAAGCTTTGCTCCGGCTGGGCCGTAAAAGTTTCTACAAAGAGACGTTCGGCAACGAAGTGTTCCTGACGGATATTATGGGGATCGTTGACGGGCCGTTAACGTTGCCGAAAATCGCGAAAGCGATCGTGAAGCTGCAAGGCAAAGGAACGTCCAACTTGCAGGTCGAATTGGATAAAAGCGTAAAGATCGGCAATAAGACGTATAAAAAAGGAGATCTCATCGACACCGGAATCGATGTGCCGAAAGGAGCCTACGCGCCGCTCGGCATGCCCGTCAAGTTCTCGGGCGGCAAACTGAAAGTCGGTATCAGCTGCGCCGTCTGCCATGCCACGGTGGACGCGAAGACGAAGCAGGTCGTCGAAGGGGCGCCGAACGCCGACTTGAACGCGGGATTGCTGCTGGCGATGGCGACGAATTCCGCCGCCTACTTCACGCATAGCGACGTGGGCAACTTGTCCCGTTATTTGCAGGATATGAGCAAAGGAACCGTTCCAACATCCGACGGGAAGACAACGACGCTGCCCGATCCGAAAAAGCTGGAGGCGGATGTGGATGAGACGCTCGCCAAATGGCCGCGAGGCAACTTCGATTCGACGATCGATTTGAAGAGCAATCCGGCGCAAATTCCCGATTCGTTTACGAAAGACGCGCATCCGTACGGATGGAGCGGCTTTGCGATCGCCGGACCGTTCAAAGGTTTGGGAACGTTCAGCAATAACGTTCATGCGCAAAATTCGGATTCCTTGGCGCAATCCGAGGTGAGTTCCGCTTTATTCGGTATCGACAAGGAATTATATATGGGTACGATTTTGCAAAACGCGGCCAATCCCAAGTTCCGCTATCGTCCGCAAAGCGGGCAGAAGCCGTCGGAGTTTTTCGCCAAAGTCGATCCGACGCCAGGCGTACCTGGAGCGAACGAACTGATCAAGCTGCCTTCGTATCCGAAATTGAGCCTCATCGCGCCCGACGGCTTATTTGCCAGTTCTCCGGGCTATCACGTCGGCGAACAAGTGAATGCGATGTCGGCTTGGCAAAATACGATCGTCCCGCCGCCGGCGCTCATTAGCGGCAAGCCGGGCGTTCTGGACGAAGGGAGAGCCGTATTCGTCAAGGCGAAGTGCATTACTTGCCATTCGGGCAGCGCATATACGAACCATAAAATTATCGACGTCCGCACGATAAAGACCGAGCCGTCGCGAGCCAGGGCGATGAAGGCGACGGAGTCTATCTTCGGCCGGGCTTCGATTTACGCGCCGGACACCCTGGTTCCGGTGAAGAAAAACGCGAAAGTGTTGAAGGTGCCTGCCGCTCATTTGGACCCGAAACAAGTCAAAATGAGCTTTGCGCACGGCGAATCGCAAGGCGGCTATAAAGTGAAAGGGCTAATCGGCTTATATTGGACAGCCCCGTACTTGCATGACGGAGGCGTCGCCGTCGGCCGCAACGAACAGATCGAACTTGGCATTCCCGGCACCTTGCAGCAAGGCATTGCGCCCGATCCGTTCAACAGCTTGAAGGCGCTCGTGGATCGCGGTTTGCGCAAAAAGGTTGTCGCAGCCAATCGCGCGGACGCCAAATTGCGCGACGTACACGTTCGCGGGGTGGGCCATGAATTTTGGGTGGACGAAAAAGCGGGATTCACCAAAAAGCAACAGGATGCGTTGATTCGCTATTTGTTGTCGCTCGTGCCGAAACGGTAGGGAGGGATTTTTTCGCGCAAGCTTAGCAAACTTGCAACCTGCGTCCGTCTTCTTCCGTCTAGTCGTAAGAGGTGAGAAAATGGTGAGACGTTCAATAACTCCGCTTATTGGCGATCAAGCGACGGAAAATTTTCGAACGGAGACACCTCTTCCGTGTTTGCGATAGAAGTCCGATAAAAGAGGGGCATTGACAAAGAGCAGACTGCTGGCGCACACTACCCGCGCGCAGCAGTCTTTCTCTTTATGACGCATTGTTGCCGGCATGTCCGGCAGCCGTATCCCCTTTTTTCAAATCGGAATTGCCGGCCCATTGGATGCGGATCGATTGACCGGCCGCAAGATCGGGTCGATCCGATACTTGAAAATGAATATGAGGCTCGCTGGAATTGCCGGAATTGCCGCATAAGCCGAGCACATCCCCTTGTACCACCTTATCGCCGACTTGGACGCGGATCGAGTTGCGTTGAAAATGGGCCAAAATGCTATATTCGCCGTTTCCGTGGTCGATGACGATATGATTGCCCGCAGGTTGATCCGTACTGGTCTCGACGCCGGGCGCATTGTCGGGAATGTCGTTTACGACGCTTGCGACGATGCCGTCTGCGGGCGCAAGCACGTCTTGGCCGAAGGCATAATAGCTTTCATTGCCGCCAGGATCGCCTGCGAACGAAGCGCCGTCCTTCACGATCACGAAATCGTAAGCGTAGCGCTGGCCTGGATGTTCGTAATGATAATTGTACAACACGTTTGTTCCTCCCCAGTACGTGTACCATTCTCCTGCGAACGGATACGCAAAGGCGGTTTGCGTGAAGACGCCGTCCGTTTCCGGATGGGGGGCCAAAGGCTGCAAAAGCAATCCGTGAATGGTCGATTGATCGTCAAAAACGGCCAGTAATCCTTTTTTGTTTTTGTCGTCGATCCAAATCCATTGCTCGTAACCGTTCGTAAGCTCCCTGACAGGCTCCAAATAAGAATCGATATCGTTATGAAACGATTGGCCCAATTCTTTTAAATCTTGCAACGTTACCGATTTGCTGAACTCTTCGCTCATTTGCTTATGGATCCGTTCGAATTGGCCTTGCAGCAACGCTTGCGGAAGCTGTTCGGGCAATAATTTGCCGCTTTGCATTACTGTCTCGGCCGGCCTGGCTTCCTCGCCGCTCCATTCCGCGCGATCGCCGCCGCATGCCGACAATAAACCGATTCCTAGCAGGAATAACATAGTTAGGTACGCATGACGTTTCAATTCCGTATCACTCCTAAACGTTTTCTCACTATCGATTATATACGGCCCGAATTACGGCCCGTGAAACGCAAACTTACTTTACCCTTAATCTTTCTCAACGTAAATTAAGGTTCCGTTAAGATTCCATTTTGCCGCAAGAAAAATAGTCGTGATATAGTAGGTTCATTGAGGGTTGAAGGAGGAAAACGATGAACCGGGCGAATATATTGCTGGTTGACGATGAGAAAGCCATTGTACATATGTTGAAAACCGTTCTTGCAAAGGAAGGATATGCGAACGTGGACGCCGCCTTTACCGCGGAGGAGGCGCTTGAAGCAAGCCGTACGAAAACGTACGATATCATCTTATTGGATGTCATGCTTCCGGGACAGAGCGGCTTTGATATTTGCCCGTTGCTGAGGCAAGCGACGGATGCGCCGATCTTATTCTTAACAGCCCGCACGACCGATTTCGATAAACTGACCGGATTCGCGCTTGGCGGCGACGATTATATTACGAAGCCGTTCAACCCGCTCGAAGTGGTGGCGCGCATCAAAGCGCAGCTTCGGCGCCGGACGAATGGCGCAAAGGCCGGGCAAGAGCGGATTCCGTCGGACTATTACGATTTCGGCCGTTTCCAGGTCGACGCCATGGCGGGAGAACTGCGCGTGGAGGGCGAACTTGTGGCTTGTCCCGCCCAGGTGTTCCAGCTTCTGTTGTTTTTATGCCGCCACCCGAACCGTGTGTTTCATAAAAAGCAGTTATACGAACAAGTGTGGGGGGAAGAAAGCTACTGCGACGATAATACGGTCATGGTACATATTCACCGGATCCGGGAACGGATCGAGCGCAATCCGAGCGAGCCCGAATATTTGCTCACCGTACGCGGGCTAGGTTATAAGCTCGTTCGAAGGGGCGATTCCGTTTGAGCTTCAAGAAACGGTTTATTATCCAAACGCTAGTGTTGTTGTTTATCATCGTCGTGTTGCTGCTGCTGCTGATCGGCTCGACGGTTTTTGTCGCTTTAATGAAGACGGGCGAGATCGAACGGGACCGCGATTTTGCCGAGGCGGTATTGCCGTATATGTCCAATTCGGTTCAAGTGGAAAACGGAGAGCTGATCTTGGACGATAAGCTGCTGGGCAAAGTAAAGGAATACGGAGGGTGGCTGCAAGCGATCAACGAGCGGGGTGAGGCGATCTATTCGTTTCGAACGCCTCCGGATGTGCCGGACCGGTACAATCCCGGGGAACTGACGGCATTCTGGACGGGCGCGCGCCCGTTTCCGTATTTGCTGTATGTCTTTATCGAGGTGAAAGACGGCCAACAGATTACGCTGCTGTACGGGTTCAAAGATAACGCTCGCGAGATGACGGACCGGATCCGGGAAGCCGCCGCCGTGACGAACGATGGCATCGACATGCCGGAGAACGTCGCCGCCGAATTGAAACGAAAGGGAATATGGGCGCAAGCTTTGGACGAACGCGGGGAAGAGATCGCATCGTGGAATAAACCGAACGGGGAACCCGCGCAATATTCCGCGCAGGAATTGATTCTGCGGACGCAGTATCCCGAGCGTTATACCGGCAGAATCGCTTCTTTGTACGATGAGAGAACGAATCTCACCTGGATCGTTCATTTTCCGAACGGGACGGATATCAGGCAAATCGGGGACACGATGACGATACGCGAAATCATTCAAGTGCTTCTGCTCAGCTTTCTCGGTTTTGCGCTCATCGTGCTTGTTTTGTTGTTCCTGTTCGCTTTTTGGTACGGACATCGCTTCGGCTCGCCGATCCTGCATATGTACGATTGGCTGCATCATTTGGCTCAAGGAGAATATGCGGAGCCGAAGGACCGCCATGGACATCCGCGCAGCAAAACCCGCGCAGGAAAGCTGCGCCGCAGATTCCGTCTGTATACCGATATGATCGCTTCCTTCGCCCATTTAACGGAAACGCTGCGGTCAAACGAAGAAATGCGCAATCAATTGGAGCGGGCGAGGGAGGAATGGATCGCCGGCGTCTCCCACGATTTAAAAACGCCTTTATCCTCCATTATGGGATACGCACATATGCTCGAATCGGAATCCTATGAGTGGACGCAAGCGGAAGTACGGGAATTCGCCGGCGTTATGAAGGAAAAATCGCAGTATATGCATGAATTGATCGAAGATTTGAACGCGACGTACCGGTTGAAGAACGATGCGCATATGTTGTCGCGGGAGGCGACGGAAATGAACGGGTATATCGACAGGGCCGTTAAACAATTGACGGACGATCCGCAATTCGCGGGGGCGCATATTGATTTTCGCGGGACGAGCGATTCTCTGTATTTTCCGATCGATCCGGTCTGGTTCCGCCGCATCATCGACAACCTGTTGGCCAATGCGCTCCTGCATAATCCGGACGGCACGAACGTTCGCGTCTCGCTCGAGACCGGGGAAAGCTCCGGCTTCTCTATCCGCTTCCAAGACGACGGGGTCGGCATGGACGAAGCGACGGCCGCCCGGCTGTTCGATCGCTATTTCCGGGGAACGAACACCGAACGGGGCGGCAAGGGAAGCGGGCTCGGCATGGCGATTTCCAGACAGCTCGTTTTGCTGCATGGCGGATCGATTCAAGTTCGCAGCGCCCCGCAACAAGGGACGACGATTGTCATATCGTTCGATAATCGATGATTTTGTACATGTACGCACTAATATAGTAAGATGGTAAAGAGATGCATTTGTTAAATGAAGGGAGAAGAGGATGCAATGGACGGAGCCAAGTTTAGATGGGGAGTTCTCGGCTGCGCGAAAATTGCGGTCGAACACGTCATACCGGAAATGCAGCGTTCCGAGCGATGCGAGGTGCCGGCTATCGCCAGCCGCGATCGGCAAAAGGCGGACCAAGCCGCCGAAACGTTAGGGATTGCGAAAACGTACGGATCGTATGAACAATTGCTGGCCGACGAAGATATCGATGCGGTATACATTCCGTTGCCGAATCATTTGCATAAGGAATGGACGATTCGCGCTGCGGAAGCGGGCAAGCATGTTTTGTGCGAGAAGCCGATCGGCCTGACCGCCGCAGAGGCGAAGGAGATGGCGGACGCATGCGCCAAGGCGAACGTGATGCTTGCCGAAGCGTTCATGTACCGGCATCATCCCCGTTACGACCGGTTGCTTGACATCGTCCGTTCCGGCAAGATCGGAACGGTACGGGGAATCCATGCCACGTTTACATACAACGGCGCGGGAAACAGCGGCAATATCCGTTTCAACAAGGAAATGGGCGGGGGCGCATTGTACGATATCGGCGTCTATCCGATAAGCGCCGCACGCATGATTCTTGGCCAGGAGCCGGAAGCGGCAACGGTGCATGCGCAATTCTCGGAACAGCATGACGGGGTCGATATGATGGCTTCCGGACTGCTGGAGTTTCCGGGAGGCGTCGCCTTGACGTTCGATTGCGGCATGTGGTCGGCATTCCGCAACACGCTTGAAGTTGTCGGATCCGAGGGAAGAATTGTCGTTCCGTCCGCATTCCGGTATGCGGATGAGCCGGAGTCGGCCAATTTCTTTGTTGAAATCGGCGAGGAGCGGGAGGAAATTCAGGTTCCTTTCGTCGGGCAATATTTGCTGCAAGCCGACGATTTTGCCAATAGCGTATTGCATGGCGCGCCCATGCGGTACGAGCCGTCGGACGCCGTCTTAAATATGCGCGTCGTAGACGCCTGCTTGCAATCCGCCCGTACGCGTACGCGCGTTTTGCTGTAATCGGCACAAAACCCCTTAACGCAAAGCAAGAGGAACTTGGCTTTGGTTAAGGGGTTCCTTTATTTGGCTTACGCGCTACAACCGCCACCTATCGATACCTCGTTTCAATCTTAATGAAGCGCTCCGCTTAGTTTTTAACGGTTGGCGCGTTGAAATGGAACCGCGCGTTCAATTGGCCGCGTATCATCTCTTCCCGCATCGCCGTTTTGTTTTGTCTCTTTTCCTTTTCATTGATCTTGCGAATTTCATACGTTTGCAAACCGTCCTCAAGCTTATCGGCAATCTCCATTAACGTTTCCACATCGTCAAACGAATATTTCCGCGTGCCGCCGCGGGAACGTTCCGGAAATATGAGTCTGCGTTCTTCATAATAACGGATTTGCCGCTCGGACAAACCCGTCAATTCGCTGACGACGCCAATCGTAATGACTTTCCGCTCTTTATATGTCATTTTTATCACTCTCCGATTTTCGATAAATTTTTTTTAGTTAGTACATAATATATCACACTGGACAGCAATGAATAAATAGTTATGTCAACATACCTGACATTAAAGATTTTTTTACACCATAAAACAGAATTAATCGCTACGGTCGGTAAAATAATATGTCATATAATCTGACAGATTCATAGATTTCGACTCCGTTTTGTAGATAATGAACTTAAGAATCCAACTAGCAAATTCGGAGGTAGAGGCAATGACGACAAAGCATTATACAAAAGAAGATATACTCAGATTGGCGCAAGAAGAAAACGTTCGATACATTCGGTTGCAGTTTACGGACTTGATGGGAATTATTAAAAACGTGGAAATTCCGATCAGCCAATTGCCCAAAGCGTTGGACAACAAAATGATGTTCGACGGTTCCTCGATTGAAGGGTTCGTACGGATCGAAGAATCCGACATGTATTTGTATCCGGAGTTGGACACTTGGATGATCTTCCCTTGGACGACGGGGGACGGCAAAGTGGCGCGCTTGATCTGCGACGTTTACAATCCCGACGGCACGCCGTTTGCCGGCGATCCGCGCGGCGTACTGAAAAGGGTGCTGAAACAAGCGGCAGAGCTTGGATTTACGGCGATGAACGTCGGTCCGGAGCCGGAGTTCTTTCTGTTCAAGACGGACGAGAAAGGAAACCCGACGCTGGAGGTGAACGATCAGGGCGGTTATTTCGATTTGGCGCCGAGCGACCTTGGGGAAAACTGCCGCCGCGATATCGTCTTGACGCTGGAGAGTATGGGATTCGAAATCGAGGCATCCCATCATGAAGTGGCTCCGGGGCAGCATGAGATCGACTTCAAATATGCGAACGCCGTCGAAGCGGCCGACAATATTCAAACATTTAAGCTAGTGGTGAAAAATATTGCGAGACAGCACGGATTGCACGCCACCTTTATGCCGAAACCGCTGTTCGGCGTCAACGGATCGGGGATGCATTGCCATCAATCGTTGTTCCGCGGCAAAGAAAATGCGTTCTACGACGAGTCCGACGTACTCGGCCTGAGCGAAACGGCGAAACAGTACGTTGCCGGCATCTTGAAGCATGCCCGCGGGTTTGCCGCTATCACGAATCCGACGGTCAACTCCTACAAACGGCTTGTGCCGGGATACGAGGCTCCTTGTTATGTCGCTTGGTCGGCGAAGAACAGAAGCCCGCTCATCCGCATTCCCGCAAGCAGAGGGCTCAGCACCCGGATCGAAGCGCGGAATCCGGACCCGGCCGCGAACCCGTATTTGGCTCTGGCCGCCATGCTCGCTGCCGGTCTGGACGGCATAAAAAACAAAATGGCGCTCCAGCCGCCGGTAAACCAGAACATCTATATTATGAACGAAGAGGAGCGTGCGGAGAACGGCATATCCAGCTTGCCGTCCACGCTAAAAGAAGCGATCGAGGAATTGAAAAACGACGAAGTGATTACGCATGCGCTCGGCGAGCATATCGTCTCGCATTTTATCGAAGCGAAAGAAATCGAGTGGGATATGTTTCGCATTCAAGTGCATCCGTGGGAACGCGATCAATACTTGAGCGCTTATTAAGTTCATTACAGCCCCTGTCAGGGGCTTTTTTGATCGGCGTGCCCAGCTAAGCACGCATCTTCTAGCCGGTGAAAGTCCGGTCGCGGGAAGGGCCAAGCCCCCGCGTAGCTAGGATACCTACGTATGGCGAAATCTGTACGTAGAAGCGTATCGACGAAAGTA